>NZ_VBVZ01000432.1 GCF_005863185.1 Pseudomonas edaphica | reverse complement strand
CCCGACGCATCCCCCACGCAGGATCCTCCGGCACACTTGCCGACCGCAACGTGCCTTTCCCCCAACGCCCATTAATCTGATCCAGCACCGACATCACCAGCGTCGCCTCCGCAGGCTGCGACACCGCAAACAGATCATCCGTATATTCCCCCGGCTGACAAAGCCCCAGCAACATCACCTCCGCCTTGCTGTAGTTAAACCCCGCCCGAAATACCTGGTCCACTGCATCCACGGCGAGCCGAGTCAACAGTCGTACATCGTCCGTCGAATACGGCAGCTCCACGACCACGCCATTCGCGTACTTCGCCTCATCCGGATTAAACATCCCCGTCCGAATCGACACCCTGATCTTCTTGCACAACGATTTCTGCGCCCTTAGCTTCTCCGACGCACGCATCATGTAGGTGGCCACCGCTTCCTTGATCGGCGCGATCTCCGTCAGCCGCTGGCCAAACATGCGACTGCAGCAAATCTCCTGCTTGGGCGGATCCGGCTCATCCAGCTCCAGGCATGGCGTGCCCGCTAGCTCACGCGCTGTCTTCTCAATCACCACGCTGAATTTCTTGCGCAATATCCAGGGATCCGCCTTGGCCAAGTCCATAGCCGACTTGATCCCCATCCCATCCAGGTGCAGTTTCATTTTGCGCCCTACACCCCATACCTCCGCCACGTCGGTATTGCGCAGTACCCAATCCCGTTTCTCCGGCGCGCAGATATCCACCACACCACCGGTTTGTCCCTGCAGTCGCTTGGCGGTGTGGTTAGCCAGTTTTGCCAAGGTTTTGGTATGGGCAATGCCGACGCCGACCGGAATGCCTGTGCAGCGCAGCACCTGGTTACGAATGCGGCGGCCCAGGGCGTCCAGGTCACTGATGCCGGTGAGGTCGGCAAAGGCTTCGTCGATGCTGTACACCTCGACCATCGGCACCATAGCTTCGATCAGGCTCATGACCCGTTCGCTCATATCGCCATACAGCGCGTAGTTGGATGAGAAGGGCACTATCCCGTGTTGCTTGAGTGTGTGTTTGATCTGGAAGTACGGCGCGCCCATTTTGACAAAGGGCTTGGCGTCGTAGCTGCGGGCGATGACGCAGCCGTCGTTGTTGCTCAGAACTACGATGGGGGTCTTGGCCAGGTCGGGGCGGAACACGCGTTCGCAACTGGCGTAGAAGCTGTTGCAGTCGATCAGAGCGAAGACGGGAGTCTGCTTAGACATGGCTGCGCACGGTGCTGGTGATGACGCCCCAGATAGATAGTTCGTCGCCCTCAAGGATGTAACGGGCAGGGTATTTAGGGTTGTCAGACAGCAGGATGATTTCCTTGCCGCGTTTGCACAGGCGTTTGCAGATGGGCTCGTTGTTGAGTACCGCAACGACGATGTGGCCGTGTGCGGGTTCGATTGAGCGATCGACAATGCCGATGTCACCCTCGAAGATGCCGGCGCCTTGCATGCTTTCGCCGGTGATGGTGATCAGGTAGACGTGGGGCGCGCGGATGTTGAGGACTTCATCCATCGAGATGTGCTGCTCGATATGATCGGCAGCCGGAGAGGGGAAGCCGGCGGGTAAATGGAATGAGTAAAAGGGCAAGGTTGCGCCGCCCTCTGCGATGGGGTCTCGGATGATGATGCTCATGGTGTTGCCCTTTTACAAATGCTGTACGTATGTACAGTTAACTGTGTAGTCCATTTGCGGTCAATTTTTCTGTAGGTAATTTCGACAGACGGAGCGCGAGCGCATTCGTGGTGTCTACCGCTCACAGCTGGGGGATCGGGATATGTGCAGCCATTACGAAGCACCCACCGGCGGCCATATTGAGCTCGCGTTTGGGGTAAGCACGGTGAAGAGGGCAACGTATAATCTCTGCCGGTGCGTATACCAGGCCATTATTCGTACTTTGGTTAACGTCGATAAAAATTTTAGAGAAGACTTTTAATGTTGGTCGGTCTACGAATTGCAGATCGCCGAAAGCTGCCTATGGGCAAAGTTAACAGACCGCATACACAGGCCCTCAACTGCTGTATACCGCACAATTTCTAATAATCACCTCTACCGCGGCCATACTGGCGCGGACGTTCATACATCCCTATAGACCCTCTGAGAAACACTATGAAAACCGAACTAACTGAAGAAGAAATGCGGCAGGCGCTATTCGGCGTATCTGAGTTCGTTGTACCAGCCGTTGTTGAGGATCAAACCGACTCGGCCCCGGAAGTCGTGATCCCGCCCAAGGTGTTGCCAAAAAAAGCGCAAAAAACCTCAAAAGGCTTCACCCCCAGACTCCGGGTCACACTGCGAGTGGGTAATGAATTCGAAGGGCAGATGCACGAAATAATCCATGAGGCTGATACCCTCAGTTCCCTCGTCGCTGAGCAAGAAGCGACCAAGGCCGCCAGGAAAAAGTTTCGCTTTGTCGAGGTGGTCTCGGTCAAGTCAATGTAGTGGGCGATAGTCGTGTCCCTACCGTATTGCTGTGATTTTGTACGTCGCACGAATGAGTCAGTTGCTTCCTACAGACTGAGTAGGTTGGGAACTGGAATAGTGCAGTGACCTAGGTATCCCCATGAGCGAATCACAAATGCCTATTTCTTTGTCGGATCGTTATCGCGGATGCTTGCTAGGCCTGGCCTGTGGTGATGCCGTTGGCACCTCTGTTGAGTTTATGCCGCGTGGCTCGTTCCCACCTGTCACAGACATGACCGGCGGCGGTCCTTTCAGTCTTCAGCCTGGCCAGTGGACCGACGACACGTCCATGGCGCTGTGCTTGGCGGAGAGTTTGGTGCAGAAGGGCGGCTTTGATCCTGTCGATCAGATGCAGCACTATCTGAACTGGTGGACTTCGGGCTACCTGAGCGCTACCGGGGAGTGTTTCGATATAGGCCTGACGGTGCGCCAGGCGTTGGCTGACTTTCAAAGCAACGGAGATCCCTACGCCGGTTCCACGGACCGCTACTCGGCTGGCAACGGTTCACTCATGCGTCTTGCTCCCGTCGTGCTGTTCTACTTCCCTGATACCCATCGAATCCACACCTTTTCGGCCGATAGCTCCCGCACGACACACGCCGCTCAAGAGGCAGTTGAATGCTGTTTGGTGCTAGCGACTGTGATTGCCAACGCGCTACGTGGTGAGCCAAAAGCGCAGGTGCTGGGAGTGGAAAGCTGCGATTTAACTGAACCCAAAGTGATTGCGATTGCTCAAGGAGCCTACCGGGAAAAGGTCTGCGCTGACATTGTGGGCTCAGGTTATGCCGTCGCTTCGCTGGAGGCTGCACTTTGGTGTTTCCACCAGACGGATAGCTTTGCCGAGGCTGTGCTAATGGCTGCGAATCTGGGGGATGACTCGGACACTACCGCGGCAATCGTTGGCCAGGTTGCCGGTGCCTATTATGGCGTGCTAGGTATTCCAGAGGATTGGTTAGACAAGGTATGGATGCGTGAGCATATCCAGGCCACTGCCGATGCGTTGCTGCTGATGGGCGAGCCTCACTAAGACACTCGCCCATCGCCCTGGATCAATCCGCAATCAGTAAGCCGATGGCAGGAACAATCAACAGCGTACTGATCGCCATCGACAGCACATTACCAATATACGGATGCAGGTAACTCGGCAACCGGCCAGCAATCGCGCCCGCCAACGGCGGCGCAATCAGCGCGCCCAGCACCGCGCTGAGCACAATGACCGTCATGCTACCGCCATAGGTCAGCACCGCCGCCGGTACCACCGACACCAAGGGCACATAGGTCGGGTACCAACCTCGATTTCGCCATTGCTGTCGCCACAGCAGAATGCCCAGCAGTGAGGTCAGCGCCTGGCCTGCCACCAGGTGCAATACCCAGCCCGATCCATAGGCGGGGCTTAGGGGATTGAGCGAGTAAGCCAGTAACACTCCTGCGAGCAAACCCAGACTGGCCCACTCATTGCCGAAAAAAGGCGCTTCGGAAAAGTCTGCCAGCACACGACGTAATGTCCAGCGTAAGCCGTAATCGGGTGTCTTAGGAGGGGCGGCGGGAGGGACGCTGACCTTGGCTTCAGGCGCACGACTAACCAGCACAGGCACTGCACGACACAGTAAAAACGCCACGACGCTACCTAGGGCCATGCCCAATACATTGCCAATCACCACCGGCAATCCCAACGGTATGCATAAGAAGTTGACCATCAACAGGCAACTTGGCGTCACCAGCAGCGCGCCGAGCAGGGCACCATTCAGCGTGACCTTCCAGCTTCCACCAAACAGCAGCACCATCGCGGCCGGCAGTGACACAAAGGCGGCGAACGTCGGTTGCCAAGCGTCGACGGTCAGGGTCCAGCCCCAGAGTGCATTGCTCAGCAACAGCCCCAGCAATGAGCTGGTCACTAGCCAAGGCCAAAGCCCGGTGCCGTAGGCGATGCTGAAGCCTTGCCAGCCTTGGGCATAGCGACTGGTCCAGTAACCGAAAGCGCCACCGAGCAGCAAGCCGATTGACGCGAACTCGTGTTTATAAAACGCCACTTCACTGATATCGCCGACCACCCAGCGCAACCACGCGGTCGGCGCAGGCAGGCTGGCCATCATGTCGTTGTAGCTGGGCCAGAGCACCGACGCCGATGTGGAGTAAGCCACTGACAATCCTGTGAGCGACACGACCAGGGTGAGGAAGGTCAGGATCAGGATGACAAGGTGGCGAACCGATGAGTCAGACGACGTTTTTGTTGGTATGAAGTCCATATTCCCACCCCCATCAGCGTGGCAGGCACGGATGATGGCGATAGCCGAGCATGCCGTCGTAGAGGTCCGCCCTGCGATCGCGCTGCAGGTCGTTCAGGCTGTTCCAGATCGGTGCGCTGCGGGCGCTGGAGAGGTCGATGTCCGCGTAAATAATCGCTTGCTCGTTGGGTGAGGCGACCTTGCCGATAGGCCAGCCATTGGTGCCGGCAATCAACGAGCAACCGAGGTAACGCGCGTCCTGTTCTTTGCCGATGCGGTTGGCGGCCGCAATAAACACGTTGTTGACGTGGGCGGCGGTTATGGTCAGGTACGAGGCCATGCATTTGCCGGCTTCGTCGAACAACGGCGGTGGCGTCCACACCCAGTTGTTCAGGCTGCAAATGATATCGGCACCTTGCTGGGTCAATATGCGCGGGACTTCGGGGAACCAGATGTCCCAGCAGATCAGCAAGCCAATGCGGCCGATGGGTGTTTCGAATACCGGAAAGCCCAGGTTGCCGGGAGTGAACCAAAGCTTTTCCTTATTCCAGAGATGGGCCTTGCGGTACTTGCCAATCAGGCCCTCTGGCCCCAACAGCACAGCCGTATCGAACAGTTGCATGCCGTCACGTTCAGCCAGACCGGCCACGAGATACACCTGGTGAAACTGGGCGAAATCCATCCAGGCCTGGAT
>NZ_VBVZ01000431.1 GCF_005863185.1 Pseudomonas edaphica | reverse complement strand
TGGGCTCGATGCCATGGGCGGGCTCGACCACGGCGGTGACTTCCAGGCCAAATTCGCGCAGCAGGTAGTCGTAGGCCGCGTGCACGGTCGCAACGCGCAGGTCCGGGTTCGGCGCGCTGGTCAGTTTTGCCAGCGCATCGGCACGCATCTGGCGCAGGCGCTTGCCGTAGGCGCGGGCGTTTTGGGTGTAAGTCTTGGCGTTGTCCGGGTCGAGCTTGCCCAGTTCGCGGGCGATGTTGTTGACCTGGGCAATCGACGCACTGATCGACAGGAAGGTGTGCGGGTTGACCACCTTGCCCGCACCGCGCGCGGCGTTACCGGTGGCGGCCAGCAGCGGTACGTTGGCGTTGGCTTCGATCACCGGGATGTCCGGGCGCTCGCTGGTGGCGATCATGCGGTCGGCAAAATCATCATGGCCGACGCCATTGAGTACGATCACGTCCAGGGTGCCGATGCGCTTGATGTCTTCGGCGCGCGGTTCGTAGGCGTGGGGGTTGAAACCGGCGGGAATCAGCGGCACCACCTCGGCCTTGTCGCCGACGATATTGGCCACGTAGCTGTAATACGGGTGCAGGGTGATGCCGATGCGCAGGCGCTTGGCCGCTTCGGCATTCGCGAGCGGGGCGAGCATCAGGCTGAACAGGCCAACCAGCAACAGGCGTAACAGGGGCGATGAAATAGACATGGGCACTCGGTCTTCTGGTTCAGTGACGGTGCTGGCGGGTCACGCCGGCATCGAATTGCGTGACCACCTGGCGCCAGCCGGCGGCGATCAGCGCCGCGTCGGTGAGGTCGGCAGGGGCGGCGAGGTTGGCCTGGCGGTTGAGCCACACATCCGGCTCGTCACCTTGCACGCGCATCAGCACCGAGCCGCTGGTGCTTGGCGCTTGGCTCAAACCCAGGTAGGCCACAGGCTCAAGCAGCTGCCAGCGATGGTCGCCACGGCTCACCGAACTGGCGTCCTGGGCAAACGGTGCGAAGCCTTCTTCGGCCAGTTGCGTGGGCGTCGGCAGGGCGTTTTGCTCCTGCTGCAACAGCTGGATTTCATCCAGGGTCACGCGCAGGTCGGCGTAGATGCCTTGCTCGGCAGCGCTCAGGTCACGGCGTGCGTCCAGTTGGTGGCTGGGCACGGCGGCGACCTCCTGGGTTTCACCGTGCAGCGCCACCACCGTGCCAGCCACCGCGAGGATGATCAGGCACAGCAGCAACACGTAAAGGGTTTCATGGCCGGCCCCGGCAGGGCGTACAACCTGTGTGGTGCTCATTGGGGCTGGATATCCGCTTGGTCGATTTCCACCACATGGCCGGGGCCTGCATCAAACAGTACGTAAAACTCGGCCGAGGGCTTTTTGAACGTCAGGGTCGAGTCCTGACCGAGCTTGCCCGGCAGCAGGATGGTTTCGTCGTAGCCGATCACATCCAGGGTCACGCCCGGCGCGCCGCTGCCGTCGGAAAAACCGCCGGTGCACTGGATCTGTTCGCCGGGGATTTCCTTGCATTCGCACATCGGGTTATGGGCCAGGGCGACGCCACTGAAGCCGGCGCAGAGCAATAAAGCGGCGCGAGTCAGGCGCATTAACGTCATGGTTTAACTCCTTGCTTGTTCAACCAGGCAATGGTGGCAGGCGAAGCCTGGCTCAGCGGGATGGAACCCTGGTGCATGGAGCCGTCCCAGCCTTCCATGGTCACCCATACTTCGGCGTCCACGGGTGTGCGTTCCGGCACCGGCAACACCGCACCCATGCGGTACGGCGTGCCGAAGAAAATCACCCCGGCCGCGCGCAGGCTGCGCGGTTTGCCGATACGCAGGTAAGTGGCCTTGACCTGCTCGGCGCAGGTGTCGCACAGGGCGGCGTTGAAAAATTTCATCGGGCCGGCCGGGTCCGGGCGCGGGCCTTCGTTGCGAAACTCTGCGAGGGTCAGGCTCCACGGCCCCACCTGCACTTCGCCGGCCACGCGCTCGCCAATGCCGCTGTCACCGCGAAACAGTGCGGCGTCGGCAAAGTACTTGGGCATGAACCCCAGGGGCACCAGCAACAGCAGGACATTGATGTGGAAGCGCCACTTGAGCCAAAAGGCCCGCAGCGGCGAAGGTGGTGTGGTGGTCGCACGTTTGCTCATCAATTGGCCTCCGAGGTTTCAGCCTGCCTGGCCGTGGCGGGGGCCGGCGCGCGTTGCGTCTTGGCCTCGCGC
Organism: Pseudomonas edaphica; assembly: GCF_005863185.1. Lineage (GTDB taxonomy): Bacteria > Pseudomonadota > Gammaproteobacteria > Pseudomonadales > Pseudomonadaceae > Aquipseudomonas > Aquipseudomonas edaphica. The sequence goes on along the minus strand of NZ_VBVZ01000431.1, from coordinate 3,208 downwards.
TTGAAGGCGTTGAGGGTGGCCAGCGCGGTGCGTTTGGTCCAGATCAGCAGACCGCTCAACACCATCATGCTCATGATCAGGCCGAAGAATGCCCAGATCAGCTTGACCCACAGGCCGCCAAAGTCGCCGGTGTGCAGCGGACGCATGGATTCGGTGACGAACTCCAGTGTCGAGCGGTCGGACAGCAGGTGCGACACGGCAATTTCACCGTCGTACGGGTTGAGCTGCGCCGTCTGGAACATCAACGGGTACCAGCCGCGCCCGCCGATCTGCAGGTGGCTATAGGCGTTGCTGGGCAGGAACACAAAACTGGCCTCCAGCCCGGGAATGCGCTGCGTGGCGATCTCGATGGCCCGATCGATCGGGATCATTGGAGCCGGTACGCCCGGTGCTGACACAGGCACCTTCTCCCGGGCAATTACCGGCACGATGGGCTCACTGGAGATGGAAATCTGGTTGTCGCCCAGAATTGCCCGGATCAGGAACCAGATGCCGGTGATGGAAATTACCGCGATAAACCAGATCGACCAGATACCGCTCAAACGATGGAAGTCACCCCAGAAGATCCGCGCGCCATGGCGGATTCGCAGGGTCGGGCGCAGAAACCCTTTCCAGAAACGCTTGTACACCACCAGCCCGGTGACCAGGGATGCCAGCAGCGGTATGCCAAGCGCCGACACCAGGTACCAACCCCAGCTGTAGCCATTGGTAAACGGCACCAGCCACCAACCGTGCAAGGCACGGGTAAATTGCTGGAAGTTGAACGCTGGGCTGATGCCCTGGATCACGCCGGTATACGGGTTGACGTAGACCTCCACCGAGCGCCCGTCGGGGTAACTGAGGTCGACACTCAGCGCGAAGTGCGACTCGTCCGGGCGGGTGATCGACTGCACGATTGCCTGGGGTTCGTTGCGCTTGATGGCGCCGATGACCTGGTCGTAACTCAGCCGTTCGGCATCGTCCGACGGCTTGCTGGCGCGGATGTCAGGGTTGGCCAGCCAGACGATTTCCTGGCTGACCACCGCCAGGGTGCCGGTGACGCAGACGATCAGTACAAAAAACCAGATGGGCAACGCCAACCAGCTATGAACCAGAAACCAGAGTTTTGAGCGTGACTTCTTCGACATGTGAATGCGGGTCTTGATCGGAGGAGGGCGAAGGAGGCCCGGAAAAGGCCAGTCGTAGCTTTTGCTGACGCGACGGGCTGTATCTAAGTTAAGACGGATGAGAATGAGAAATCCCTAAGCGGGATATGAAAGAAAATGTTTCAGCGTTGCCGGATTGAACACGAAACATGTTCCAAGCCATCACCCAGGTGCCATTGATGGGGCCGGGGGGCTGCGTAGGATGGGGTCATACCGTTGAGCGAGCGCTTATAAAAGTGAGTCCACAAACATGACTGCCAGAACCCTCTACGACAAACACATCGACTCCCACACGGTGTGCGCCCTGGATGACCAGGGCCATGTGCTGCTGTATATAGACCGCCAGGTGATCAACGAATACACCAGCCCCCAGGCGTTCAGCGGCCTGCGCGAGGCCAAGCGTGGCGTATGGCGCCCCGGCACCGCGCTGGCGGTGGTCGACCACGTAAACCCCACCACGCCCATGCGCATTGCCGCGATGCCTGACGCAGGCGGCGCGCGGCAAGTCTCGTACCTGGCGGAAAACTGCCAGGACTTCGGTATCGAGCTGCTGGACATCCTCGACAAACGCCAAGGCATCGAACACGTGATTGCCCCGGAGCAGGGCTTTATCCTGCCGGGCATGGTGATTGCCGCCGGCGACAGCCACACCACCACCTACGGTGCCCTCGGCGCCTTCGGGTTTGGCATCGGCACCTCGGAAATCGAGCACCTGCTGGCCTCGCAGACCCTGGTGTACAAACGCCTGAAAAGCATGCGCGTGACGGTAGACGGCACCCTGGGCAACGGCCTGACTTCCAAGGACGTGATCATGGCACTGATCGGCAAGATCGGCGCGTCCGGGGCCACCGGTTACGCCATCGAGTTTCGCGGCGCCACCATTGATGCGCTGAGTGTTGAAGCGCGCATGACCATCTGCAACATGGCGGTGGAAGCTGGCGCGCGGGGCGCGTTTATGGCACCCGACGAAAAAGTCTTCGCCTACCTCAAAGGCAAGCCGCGTGCGCCCAAGGGCGAGTTGTGGGAACAAGCCCTGGTGCAATGGCGCACGTTGCACACCGACGCCGACGCGGTGTTCGACCAGGAAGTGCAGCTGGACGCCAGCACCCTGGAGCCTATGGTTACCTGGGGCACCAGCCCCGACCAGGCCGCGCCCATCGGTGCCCGCGTGCCGGACCCGCAAGACGTCAGCGACCTGATCCTGCGCCAGGACATGCGCCGCGCCCTCAACTACATGGGCCTGGAAGCCGGCATGCCGCTCAGCGACATTGTGATCAGCCACGCGTTTATCGGCTCTTGCACCAACGCGCGCATTGAAGACCTGCGCGACGCCGCCAGTGTGGTGCGCGGCAAGCAGGTGGCCGAGCATGTGCGGGCGATGATCGTGCCGGGCTCCACCGAAGTGCGTGACCAGGCCGAAGCCGAAGGGCTGGCGGCGATCTTTATCGACGCCGGCTTCGAATGGCGCCAGTCGGGCTGCTCGATGTGCCTGGCGATGAACGATGACGTGCTGGCGCCCGGTGATCGCTGCGCGTCCAGCACCAACCGCAACTTCGAAGGCCGCCAGGGCGCTGGGGCGCGCACTCACTTGATGAGCCCGGCGATGGTCGCTGCCGCGGCCATCACCGGCCGCCTCACTGATATCCGTCATTTTGGAGACCGCCCATGAGCCTGCAACCGTTTACCCAGGTCACCGGCCAGGCCGCGCCGATGCTGGCGGCGAATATCGACACTGACGTGATCATGCCCAAGCAATTTCTCAAAGGCATCGACCGCGCCGGCCTCGATCGCGGGCTGTTCTTCGACCTGCGCTTTTTGCCCAATGGCGCACCCAACCCCGAATTCGTATTGAACCAGCCGGCCTGGCTGGGCGCACGTTTCATGGTGGTGGGGCCGAACTTCGGCTGTGGTTCGAGCCGCGAACACGCGGTGTGGGGCTTGAAGCAGATGGGCATTCGCGCGCTGATCGGCAGCAGCTTTGCCGGGATCTTTTATGACAACTGCCAGCGCAACGGAGTGTTGCTGATTGCCTTGGACGAGGCGGTGCTGCACACACTCGGGCA
>NZ_VBVZ01000430.1 GCF_005863185.1 Pseudomonas edaphica | reverse complement strand
GGCCGAATTCGGTCTGGTTGGCGCGGGCGATGACTTCTTCTTCGTCCTTGAACGAGTAGACGGCGAACACGGGGCCGAAGATCTCCTCGGTCGCCAGCGGTGAATCGTCCTGCAAGCCGGTCAATACGGTCGGTTCATAGAACAGCCCGCCCTTGGCGTGGGGTTTGCCGCCCATCAGCACGTTGGCGCCCGCTGCCTTGGCGTCCTCGACCAGACGCACGACTTTGTCAAAACCCAGTTGATTGACCAGTGGCCCGACCACAAAGCCTTCGCGCAGGCCCTGGTCCACTTCGATGTTGGCGACGGCAGCCTTCATGCGTTCGATAAAGTCTTCGAGAATGCTGTGCTGCACAAAGATCCGGTTCGGCGAGATGCACACCTGGCCCGAGTTGCGCAGTTTGGCGCCGACCAGTCCTTTTACCGCTTCATCCAGATTGGCGTCCTCAAACACAATAAACGGCGCATTGCCGCCCAGCTCCAGGGTCATCTTCTTGATAGTCGCCGCGCACTGCGCTGCGAGCAATTTGCCCACACCGGTGGAGCCGGTGAACGAGATCTTGCGGATACGTGGGTCGCCAGTGAGGATCAGGCCGATCTCCTTGGGATCACCCACCACCACTTCAAGCACACCGGCTTCGATACCGGCCTTGCGTGCGTAGTCCAGCAGCTTGAGGGCAGTGAGCGGTGTGTCTTCGGCGGGCTTGATCACCATGGTGCAGCCGGCGGCCAGGGCCGTGGCGACTTTGCGGGTGATCATCATGAACGGGAAGTTCCACGGCGTAATGGCCGCTACGGGGCCGATGGCTTCTTTGGTCACCATGACATTGGCATTGCGGTCGTGGGTGGGAATGGTGTCGCCGTAGACGCGTTTGGCCTCTTCGGCGTACCACTCGATAAAGCCCAGGCCGTAGTCGATTTCACCTCGGGCTTCGCTCAGGCACTTGCCGTTTTCACGGCACAGCAGTTCGGCGAAGGCCTCCTTGTCCGCCTTAACGCTGTCGTGCCAGCGGCGCAGAATGTCGCTGCGCTCCTTGGCGAGTTTGCCGGACCATTCGGGGAAGGCTGCGCAGGTGCGGTCAACGGCGGCCTTGACCTGGGCTGAGGTGTGCTTGGTCACACGGCCGATTTCTTCGCCGGTGGCAGGGTTGTAGACGATAAGCATGGGCAAACTCCGAAGGCTGAAAGTGCTGTTTCAGGCTACGGAACACTGCGGTTTGAGCGAATATCCATTCCAATGTGCTGATTGCCTATTCCTATGAGTGCATAGCCATATCGGTGTTTGCGCAGTACCGTGCTGTTTTCGCCAGGAGCCATGCGCCATGGGTCGCACCCAAAAAATCATCGAGCTGATGGGGCGCTTGGCGCCTGTCGAAGGCTATAACCTGAGCGCTCTGGAGGATGTGCGTTTCCTGCGCTCAAATCGGCCGCTGCACCGGGTGTCGGTGCTGTACGACCCCGGCATCGTGATCGTCTGCCAGGGGCGCAAGCGCGGTTACCTGGGTGAAGAGATTTACCTGTACGACGCCCAGCATTACCTGGTGGTGTCGGTGCCGGTGCCGTTCACCATGGAAACCGAGGCCAGCGAAGCAGAGCCGATGCTGGCGGTGTACTTGCGCCTGGATTTCACCCTCGCCGCCGAATTGATGTTGGCGCTGGATGCGTTTCCCGAATTGCTCGAAGCCAAGCCGCGCGGCATGTATTCCTCGCCCATGGACGACAAACTCAGTGAGTCGCTGCTGCGGTTTCTCGAAGCCATGAGTGCGCCGATGGAGGCACAGGTTCTCGGCCCCGCGCTGATGCGCGAGATCTACTACCGCATCCTCACAGGCGAGCAGGGCGGTTCGATGCGCGCCGCGCTTAACCGCCAAGGCCAGTTCGGCAAGGTGGCACGCGCAATCCGCAAGATTCATGGGGACTACCACCAGCACCTGGACGTGGAAGCGTTGGCGCGCGAGGCGATGATGAGCGTGCCGAGTTTTCATGCGCACTTTCGCACGGTCACCGACACCTCGCCGATGCAATACCTCAAGTCCACGCGCCTGCACCAGGCGCGTTTGCTGATGCTGCGCAACGACATCACTGCCGCCACGGCGTGTGCTCAGGTGGGCTATGAAAGCGCCTCGCAGTTCAGCCGAGAGTTCAAGCGCTTGTTCGGGCGTACGCCCCAGGAGGAGATTCAGTGGATGAAACGCACCTATGCGCTGCCGGCGCCCTCGTCGACGTCTATTTATGTGTCGTCGCACTGAGTTGGCGAGCTGATTGTCCTGCTGGCAGGACGAACAATCACATTTGTGCCGTCTAATCGACTATTGGGTTCATGTGTAGGATTAACTTCATTCGATCGCCCAGCCGCGATCCTCACTTGGAGAACCCGCATGAAACTGTTGCATATCGATTCCAGCATCCTCGGCGACAACTCGGCTTCGCGTCAGCTCAGCGCTGGTGTGGTCAAGGCCTGGCAAGCGGCTGAGCCAGGTGTGGAAGTGACCTATCGTGACTTGGCTGCCGAAGGCATCAGCCACTTTTCCGGCCTGACCCTGGGCGCCCTGGGCACCGCTGCCGAATTGCGCGACGCCGTACAAAAACACGAGGCCGAACTGAGCGCTACGTCCCTGGCTGAATTCATCGCCGCCGACGCTGTAGTCATCGGTGCGCCGATGTACAACTTCTCGGTGCCGTCCCAGCTCAAGGCCTGGATCGACCGTATTGCCGTGGCCGGCCAAACCTTCCGTTACACCGAAGCCGGCCCTGAAGGCCTGTGCGGCGGCAAGAAGCTGATCATTGTTTCCACCGCTGGCGGTCTGCATGCGGGCCAGGCGAGCAATGTGGGGCACGAGGATTACTTGAAACTGGTGTTTGGCTTCCTCGGCATCACTGATATCGAATTTGTCCGCGCCCAAGGCCTGGCGTACGGTGAAGAAGTTCGCAGCAAGGCCTTGAGCGACGCCAACGTAGTGATCAACGAACAATTGTTCGCCGCCGCGTAAGGCTTGTGTAAAGTTCGCCTCTGTTCGGTTCCAATCTGAACCGGGGCGCCTAAACTCTGTATTCTGATCGCCTGAACGCGACCGGAGTACGGAGTTTTTTCGTTTACCCGCTGTCATTACTTTGGCCCAGGTTATGCACGCATGGGTTTATCACCCGGAGCGAGTGCCTTGGCCCATGGACTTTTCAAACCGACATGCCGCGGGTGTTGAACGTGGTCGCGCAGCAAAGGTGGACATCCCCATGATGCGTCTTTGTGCTGTTTTGGTTCTTTCCCTGCTCGGTGGCCTGATTTCAGTGCACGCCGCCCCGGCGCCGCACCCGCATTGGAGTGTGGGCTTTCATCGCATGAGTTTTCTCGACCCGCTGGATCAGCAGCCGATGAATGCCATCGCGTTTTACCCGTCTACCGACGATGAACATTCCACGCAGTTGGGTCCCTACCACGTGGCCGCCACCCAGGACTCCAAAGTCGCTATCGGGCGTTTCCCGATGCTGATGCTGTCCCACGGCAACACCGGTACACCGCTGGCGCTGCACGACCTGGCCACTTCGCTGGCGCGCAAAGGGTTTGTGGTGGTGGCCGTTTTGCATCCTGGCGACAACTACAAGGATCACAGCCGCCTGGGCACGGTGAGCAACTTGTACGGGCGGCCGATTCAGATTTCCGCAGCCATTACCGCCACTCTGGGCGACACGATGCTGTCGCCGTTCGTCAATGTCGACCAAGTGGGGGTCATCGGTTATTCCGCCGGCGGCGAAACCGCGCTGATCCTGGCCGGTGCCAAGCCGGATTTCGACCGCCTGCGCCGCTATTGCCAGGAGCGCCCGGAAGACCGCGACGCCTGCACCACCAAAGGTGAGCTGGTGGTCGACCGTGAAGACCTGCAGCCGCAAGCCGACCCGCGTATTCACGCCTTGATGCTGATGGCGCCGTTGAGCCTGATGTTTGGCCGCCACACGTTGGCCGATGTGCACGTGCCGGTGCTGCTCTACAGTGGCGACGGCGACAAGCTGGTGGCCGTGGACAAGAACGCCGCTGCCCTGGCGCGCAAACTGCCGCAGCCGCCGGATTTCAAACTATTGGCCGGGGCCGGGCACTTTGTGTTCATGGCGCCGTGTGACAGCGACCAACTGCTGGCCATGCCGGCGATTTGCACGGATGCCGACGGTGTCGACCGCGAAGGCATCCACCGCGACCTGATCTCGGAGGCGGGGCGCTTCTTCGTGCATACCCTGGGTCAGTCGACCCGCGCCGGTTTGCAGACCGCTGATCAGTAAGCGCGGCGCTTGAGCTGCACGGTCAGGCACAGGGCCGTGACCGACAGCAGCGCGGCGCAGAAGAAGATCCAGCCATAGCCGAGGTTCAGTGCCACGGCGCCCATCAATGGCCCGGCAATCGCCAGGGCCAGATCAAAAAACACCGCATACGCACTCAGCCCCGCGCCCCGGCTGCTGTTGGGCACTTGCTTGATGGCCTCCACGCCGAGCGCCGGGTACACCAGCGACAAACCGAAGCCGGTCAGCCCGGCGCCGATCAGCGCCACACCGGTGGAGGGCGCCAGCCACAACAGGGTCAGGCCGACGGTCTCGATGGTCATGCAGGCAATCGCCGCGCTGAACCCGCCGAAGCGGCTGATGGCGGAGATAAACACCAGGCGCGACAAGATAAAACACACGCCAAACACCGTCAGGCAGTACGCCGCACCGACCCAGCCACGGTTGAGGTAATACAGGGTGATAAAGGTGGTCAGCGTGCCGTAGCCGATAGACGCCAGGCACAGGCTGGCGCCAAACGGCGCGATGCGCCCGAACACCGACCAGAATGGCAGCCGCTCGCCACGCACCACCGGCACCGACGGTTTATTGCGGATCAGCACCAGGCCCAAGGCGGCCAACACGGACAGCGCGACGCCCAGGCTGGTGTAGCCATAGTCGGCCACCATCACCACGCCCAGCGGCGCGCCAATCGCGATGGCGCCGTAGGACGCGATGCCATTCCAGGAGATCGAGCGCGCCGTGTGTTCGGCACCGACCGCGCCCATGCACCAACTGATGGTGCCAACGCCGATCAGGCCTTGGGCCACGCCGAGCAACAGCCTGCCGACGATCAACACCCCAAGGCTCACGGCGGGGATGCTTTCAAGCAAGGTTGCGAAAAATGTCAGCACGCCACTGACCAGGATGCCAGCCAAACCCAACACAATGGCGCGTTTGGTGCCGACGTTATCCGACATGCGCCCAGCCATCGGGCGGCTGAGCAGGGTGGCCAGGTATTGCGAGCCGATGGTGACCCCGGCGACTACGGCGCTGAAGCCCAGTTGTTCATGCACATAGCCTGGGATCACCGCAATCGGCAGGCCGATGCAGATAAACGCGATAAAGGTGTAGAAGACAATGGAGACGATCTGCAGGGTGATCGAC
>NZ_VBVZ01000042.1 GCF_005863185.1 Pseudomonas edaphica | reverse complement strand
GATCGACACCGGTGCCAGTACCTCGAGCCTGCATGCCACCGATATCGAGCCCTTTGAGCGCGACGGTGAGAAGTGGGTGCGCTTCACTGCGCATCTGGGCAGCGTGGTGCAATTGCGCCATCGTCGCTGCGAAGCGCCCCTGGTGACGATGAAAACTATCAAGAGCTCCAACGGCCATGCGCAGGTGCGGTATGTAATCAGCACCACCCTGGCACTGGGTGACCGAGTATGGCGGGTGGAATTCACCCTGGCCTGTCGCAAGGCCATGCGTTACCGCCTGTTGCTGGGCTCCAAGGCGCTGATTGACGGCCAGTTGGTGGTCAACCCCGGCGTCAAGTACGTTCAAGACAAGCCGGTGTTCCCGGTCTCTACTATTTCTGCCCCAGGTGCTGCATGAAGATTGCTGTGCTGTCGCGAAACCCGCGTCTGTATTCCACCCGCCGCCTGGTCGAGGCCGGCACCGAACGTGGCCATGAAATGGTGGTGATCGACACGTTGCGTGCCTATATGAACATTGCCAGCCACAAGCCGCAGATCCACTACCGGGGCAAACCGCTGGAAGGCTTTGATGCGGTGATCCCGCGGATCGGCGCTTCGGTGACGTTCTACGGCTGCGCGGTGTTGCGCCAGTTTGAAATGATGGGCGTGTTCCCGCTCAACGAATCGGTAGCCATCGCCCGTTCGCGGGACAAGCTGCGCTCCCTGCAATTGCTGTCGCGCCGGGGTATCGGCCTGCCGGTGACCGGCTTTGCCCACTCCCCCGATGACATCCCCGACCTGATCGAGATGGTCAACGGCGCACCGCTGGTGATCAAGGTGCTCGAAGGTACCCAAGGTATCGGCGTGGTGCTGTGTGAGACGGCGACTGCCGCCGAGTCGGTGATCGAGGCGTTCATGGGCCTCAAGCAGAACATCATGGTGCAGGAATACATCAAGGAAGCCGGCGGTGCGGATATCCGCTGCTTCGTGGTCGGCGACAAGGTGATCGCAGCCATGAAGCGCCAGGCCAAGCCAGGGGAGTTCCGCTCCAACCTGCACCGTGGCGGCAGTGCCAGCCTGATCAAGATCACCCCGGAAGAGCGCATGACCGCGCTGCGGGCCGCCAAAGTGATGGGCCTGGCAGTGGCGGGCGTGGATATCCTGCGCTCCAACCACGGCCCGCTGGTGATGGAGGTAAACTCATCACCGGGCCTGGAAGGGATCGAGACCACCACCGGCAAGGATGTGGCGGGGATCATCATTCAGCATTTGGAGAAGAATGGTGGGCCGAATATGACCCGGACCAAAGGCAAGGGTTGATACAACCCGGCCTTCCACCCACCGAAAAAACCTGTGGGAGCTGGCTTGTCGGGTCGCCGCATCGCTGCGATAGCGGTGGGTCAGCAACCCATTTGTTAACTGATACACCGTTATCGCAGGCAAGCCAGCTCCCACATTGGGTTGCTGTTGTTTTTTAGACCGCATCCCTTGGCAGCATCAAGCCCAGCGGCAAGCGCACCCGCGCTTCCAGGCCGCCTTCTTCGCGGTTGCGCAGCTCAACATTGCCGCCATGCATCGAAGCAATTCGCCGCACAATCGCCAGCCCCAGCCCCGTACCCTTGCCGCCCCGCGCACGGTCGCCACGGGTGAATGGGTTGAAAATACCTTCCAGCTCCGCCGGGTCGATGCCCGTACCACGGTCCATCACGCTCAACACCACATAGGGCGCCGTGCTGTCGCCGGACACATAGGCGGCCACTTCCACATCTGAACCCGCGTGATGCAAGGCGTTGCCGATCAGGTTGTTCAGCAGGCGCTTCATCGACACCCGACGCAATGCAAACGGCTGGATCGGCTCCAGGCGCATGCGCACCTGTTCGCCATTCTGGTTGTAGGGCGCCACCACCTCACGCACCAGGTCCGTAAGGTCGACTTCCTCCACCACCTCATCACGGCCATCGCGGATAAACGCCAGGAACTGATCGAGAATCGCGTCCATGTCCTCGATGTCGCGCACCATGTCGTCGGTCAGGTCGTTATGGTTGCCCATCAACTCCAGGGACAGCCGCAAACGCGTGAGCGGCGTGCGCAAGTCATGGGACACGCCCGCCAGCATCAGCTCGCGTTCGCGCCCGGCCTGTTCGACATCCTCCGCCATCTGGTTGAAGGCACCGTACACCTCGGTCATCTCACTGGGCGTATCGCTGATCGGCAGGCGCACACTGCGTCCCTGCCCGAGTTGGCGGGCGGCAAACACCAGGCGTTTAAGCGGTTGGTTGAGCTGTCGGACGAAAATCCACGCGGAAGCGGTTGAAAGTAAACCGATGGCCAGGAACCAGCCCAACACGTTCCAGATTTTTTGCCCGCGCAGCGGATGGGGGTAAAGGGGCACCTTGATCCAGGCATCTCCCAGACTCGGAGCCCTGACCCAGAGTGCAGGTGAAACATGCATGCGCAGGCGCACCTCGGTGTCCTCTCCCAGCTCAGCCTGCATCTGACGCTGATAAATCTCGCTGTAAGGCCAATGCTGCTCACCTTCGGGCACACCAGCGCCGTCGACTCGAATCAGCGTCGAAGCCTTTGCTACCTTTTCGCGGTTTTCAGGGTCAACGGCCCAGTAGGCACGCAGTGTCAGGGCGACACCGTGGCTGTACTGCCTGTCTACCAGCACGTCTTCGTTCATCAACAGATAAACCAGCGTGAGCGCCTTGGAAAACAGAACGACGATCAGCACCAGCCAAAGGGTGCGAGAGAAGAAACTTTGCGGGAACCACAACGGGGTTTTCATAGGAGACAGCTAAACACCTTGCAGGAACGAGCGGCGCTCGCAGAATTGCAGACGCCGGGCATCCCGTCGACCCTCATGGAGTCAAACGCCGGGATGCCCGCCCCTGCAAGTCATCGGTCACTTGGTTGCAGTGCCATCCGGCACAAACACATAACCCACGCCCCACACCGTCTGGATGTACCGCGGCTTGGCCGGGTCCGGCTCGATCATCCGGCGCAGACGCGAGATCTGCACGTCGATGGAGCGCTCCAGGGCGTCCCATTCGCGGCCACGGGCCAGGTTCATCAGCTTGTCGCGGGTCAACGGCTGGCGAGCATTCATCACCAATGCCTTGAGCACGGCGAACTCGCCGGTGGTCAGCATGTGCACTTCTTCGCCACGCTTGAGTTCGCGGGTCGCCAGTGACAGCTCGTATTCACCAAAGGTGACGCTCTCGTCTTCGCTGCCTGGCGCGCCCGGTACCGGCGGTGCCTGGCGACGCAATACGGCCTTGACCCGAGCCATCAACTCGTCAGGGTTGAACGGCTTGGCCAGGTAGTCATCAGCGCCCAGTTCCAGGCCCTTGATGCGGCTCAGCTCATCGCCCTTGGCGGTCAGCATGATGATGGGGATCTGGTTGTTCGCACCGCGCAGGCGCTTGCAGGCGGTAAGGCCGTCTTCGCCGGGCAGCATCAGGTCGAGTACGACCAGGTTGAACACTTCACGCCCCAACAGGCGGTCCATCTGCTCGGTGTTCGGCACCGCGCGGGCACGGTAGCCCTTGGAGTTGAAAAAACGTTCCAGCAGGCTGCTCAGCCCCGGATCGTCGTCAACGATGAGAATTTTTTCGCCTTCAGCAGTTTGTGCAGTGCTGCTCATTAGATGCTCCTCTTATCTCGGCGCGCATTATGGCGTAGCTGCCGTTATACGCACCGTGTGCATTGTTAGCAGATTTTTCCTCCACCGCCAGCGAACCCGCGTCCTACAACCACCGGCGCAGTACCCCCCAAGGGCAGAACGCTGGTTATAATGCGGCGCCTTCACGCAGGGCACTGTCAGACTTTACTGTTTGCAGCCTCAGCCGTTTTTTCAGCGCGGGGCAGCAATTTCCCGATTTCGAGGGTCAATAGGCAGCCTTTTGACCCAGGCAGCGGTGCCGCTGGCGCCGCTCAACCAGCCTCGCAACGCCTTGTTTTCCGGGCCTGCGAGCTGCTTTCAAGAATTTCAGGTGGTTTTATGGACAGCATCAACAGCCGCATTGCCGAGGAACTCGGTGTACGCCCACAACAGGTCGAAGCGGCCGTCGCGCTACTGGATGAAGGCTCCACGGTGCCTTTCATCGCCCGTTACCGTAAAGAAGTGACCGGCAGCCTCGACGACACCCAATTGCGTCACCTGGAAGAGCGCCTGCGCTACCTGCGAGAACTCGACGAACGGCGCATCAGCATCCTCGCCAGCATCGAGGAACAGGGCAAGTTGACCCCGCAACTGGAACGCGACATCAAGCTCGCCGACACCAAGACCCGCCTCGAAGACCTTTACCTGCCGTACAAACAGAAGCGCCGCACCAAGGGCCAGATCGCCCTGGAAGCCGGTTTGGGCGAGCTGGCCGACGGCCTGTTCAACGACCCGTCGCTGGCCCCGGAAGCCGAAGCCGCGCGCTTTATCGATGCCGAAAAAGGCGTCGCCGACATCAAGGCCGCCCTCGAAGGTGCCAAGTACATCCTCATGGAGCGTTTCGCTGAAAACGCCGGCCTGCTGGAAAAACTGCGCACCTACCTCAAGCAGGAAGCCATTCTCAGTGCTCGCGTTATCGCCGGCAAAGAGGAAGAAGGCGCCAAATTCCGCGATTATTTCGAGCACGACGAGCCGCTCAAGAGCATGCCGTCGCACCGGGCACTGGCGATTTTCCGGGGTCGCAACGAGGGCATTCTCAGCTCGGCGCTGAAAGTCGGCGACGAATTGCCGGGCACCATGCACCCGTGCGAAGGCATGATCGGGCAACAATTCGGCATCCAGAATCAGAACCGTCCTGCGGACAAGTGGCTCGGTGAAGTCGTGCGCTGGACCTGGAAGGTCAAGCTCTACACCCACCTGGAAACCGACCTGCTCGGCGAGTTGCGCGACGGCGCCGAAACCGAGGCGATCAACGTGTTCGCCCACAACCTGCACGACCTGCTGCTGGCCGCACCGGCCGGCCCGCGCGCCACGTTGGGCCTCGACCCGGGCTTGCGTACCGGCTGCAAGGTTGCGGTGGTCGACTCCACCGGCAAGCTGCTGGACCACGCCACCGTGTACCCGCACGTGCCGCACAACAAGTGGGACCAGACCCTCGCCATCCTGGCCGCCCTGTGCGCCAAGCACGCCGTGGACCTGATCGCCATCGGCAACGGCACCGCCAGCCGTGAAACCGATAAGCTGGCCGCCGAGCTGATCAAAAAATACCCCGCCATGAAGATGACCAAGGTCATGGTTTCCGAGGCCGGCGCTTCGGTGTACTCGGCGTCGGAACTGGCTTCCAAGGAATTCCCGGACCTCGACGTGTCGATCCGTGGCGCCGTCTCCATTGCTCGCCGCCTGCAGGACCCGCTGGCAGAGCTGGTGAAGATCGACCCTAAATCCATTGGTGTCGGCCAGTACCAGCACGACGTGTCGCAGCTGAAACTGGCGCGCGGCCTGGATGCGGTGGTGGAAGACTGCGTGAACAAGGTGGGCGTGGATGTAAACACCGCCTCGGTCGCGCTGCTGGCGCGTATTTCCGGGCTTAACACCACCCTGGCGCAGAACATCGTCACCCACCGCGACGAAAACGGTGCGTTCAAAACCCGCGCTGCGCTGAAGAAAGTCGCACGCCTGGGCGAAAAAACCTTTGAACAGGCCGCCGGCTTCCTACGGGTCATGAACGGCGATAACCCGCTGGACTCGTCTGCGGTTCACCCGGAAGCCTACCCGCTGGTGCAGCGTATTGCCGCCGAGACCGACCGCGATATCCGTTCGCTGATCGGTGACGCCGCGTTCCTCAAGCGCCTGGACCCGAAGAAGTACACCGACGAAACCTTCGGTGTGCCGACCATCACCGACATCCTGCAAGAGCTGGAAAAACCTGGCCGCGACCCGCGTCCCGAGTTCAAGACCGCCGAGTTCCAGGACGGTGTTGAAGACCTCAAGGACCTGCAACCGGGCATGATCCTCGAAGGCGTGGTCACCAACGTGACCAACTTTGGCGCCTTTGTGGATATCGGCGTGCATCAGGACGGTTTGGTGCACATCTCTGCGCTTTCGGAGAAGTTCATCAAGGATCCACGCGAAGCGGTAAAAGCCGGTGACGTGGTCAAGGTCAAGGTCATGGAAGTCGATATCCCGCGCAAACGCGTGGGTCTGTCGATGCGCATGAGCGACACCCCAGGCGAGAAAATCGACGGCGCCCGTGGTGCACGCCCAGGCTCGGCCCCGCGCCAATCCCAGGGTAACGCGCCGCGTAAAGAGCCCACCGCCACGGCCGCGCCGAGCAACAACTCGATGGCGTCGCTGTTTGCCAACGCCAAGCAGTTGAAGAAACGCTGATGGAAATCCCGGCCGGTTTGACCCAGAGCGCGTTCAGCGAACTGATCGGCTGCCGCCTGCAACGCCTGGACGAGGGCGTTGCCGAGGTGGCCCTGACCCTGGAGCCGCAGTTGCGCAACCGCGCGGGCAAGCTCCATGGCGGGGCGATTTTCAGCCTGGTCGACATCACCATGGGGCTGGCCTGTTCCAGCGCCCATGGATTTGACCAGCAGAGCGCGACCATCGAGTGCAAGATCAACTATATCCGCGCCGTCGAAGACGGTGATGTGCTGTGCACCAGCCGGGTGATTCACGCCGGCAGACGCACGTTGGTGGTCGAAGCCGATGTGTATCAAGGCGAAAGACTTGTCGCAAAAGCACAAGGCACCTTCGCTGTCCTCTAGCTCCCCGCCCTCGATTTGAGTTAATTTCGGCGCTGCGACAACAGCGTCGGAATTTTCTTGCTGCGCTATAGCCCAATTCATGGAGTGAAGTAGGCTTTTTCAATGTGAGCCAAATCGACTCTAAACCAGGCGATAACGCCAGTTTCAACTTCACCCTTGTAGACCGTCCTGCCCACCCCCATATTGGGGCGACTGACGCGTGAAGGAATCCAACTTGAGCGAACTTCTCAACCGCCGCCTGGCCCTGCTCGGCAAGCGCGAACACCTCTCCCTGCTAGAGCAATGCTTGCACGGCATCGAGCGTGAATGCCTACGCGTCACCGGTGAGGGTCGCCTGGCACAAACGCCGCATCCAGAAGCCCTGGGCGCCGCGTTGACCAATGAATTGATCACCACCGACTACTCGGAATCGCTGCTGGAGTTCATCACTCCCGCACTGCCCAACCCGGCCGACACCCTGAGCAGCCTGGACAAGATCCATCGGTTTGCCTACAGCAAGCTCGGCAGCGAGTACCTGTGGAGCCCTTCGATGCCGTGCCCGTTGCCGGCCGAGGAAGATATTCCGATCGCCTACTACGGCACCTCCAATATCGGCCAGCTCAAGTACGTGTACCGCAAGGGCCTGGCCCTGCGTTACGGCAAGACCATGCAGTGCATCGCCGGCATCCACTACAACTTTTCCCTGCCGGAACAGCTGTGGCCGTTGCTCAAGGAGACTGAAGGCTTCGTCGGCACCGACCGCGACTACCAGTCCACCGCCTACATCGCGCTGATCCGTAACTTCCGCCGCTACAGCTGGCTGCTGATGTACCTGTTTGGTGCTTCACCGGCCCTGGACGCCGGTTTCCTGCGCGGTCGTTCGCACCAACTTGAAGTGCTGGACGCCGACACGCTGTACTTGCCGTACGCCACCAGCCTGCGCATGAGCGACCTGGGTTACCAGAGCAACGCCCAGGCTGGGCTGACGCCGTGCTACAACGACTTGAACAGCTACACCGACAGCCTGCGCGAAGCGGTGGCAACGCCCTACGCGCCTTACGTCGAAATCGGCACCCATAAGGATGGTGAATGGGTGCAGCTCAACACCAACATCCTGCAGATCGAAAACGAGTACTACTCCAACATCCGCCCCAAGCGCGTGACCTACACCGGCGAGCGGCCGATCCAGGCGCTGATGGCCCGTGGCATCCAGTACATCGAAGTGCGCTGCCTGGACATCAACCCGTTCCTGCCGATGGGCATCGACCTGCCGGAGTCGCGTTTCCTTGATGCGTTCCTGCTGTACTGCGCGTTGAACGACAGCCCGCTGTTCGCCAACAACGAGTGTGGCAATGCCACCTCCAACTTCCTCAGTGTGGTCAAGGAAGGCCGTCGCCCAGGCCTGCAATTGCAGCGTGAAGGCCAGGCGGTGGACATGAAGGAATGGGCCACCGAGCTGCTGGAGAAGATCGCCCCGCTGGCGGCCTTGCTGGATGAGAGCCATGGCATCACCGAGCACAGCCAGGCGCTGGACGCTCAGTTGGCGAAGGTCAAGGACTCGTCCCTGACGCCGTCGGCCCAAGTGCTGGCAGCGATGGCCGAGCGCAAAGAGAGCTTTGCGCAATTCTCCCTGCATCAGAGCGAGGTGCACGCCGCGCACTTCCGCCAGGAGCCTTTACCAGCCGAGGAGCAGGCACGCTTTGAAGAGTTGGCACGTAAGTCGCTGGCTCAGCAGGTGGAGCTTGAGCAAAACGAAGTGGGCGACTTTGACGTGTTTGTCGGCTCGTACCAGGCAAGCATTCTGGCGATCAGTAACTAAAGCATCACGCCATCTCCTGTGGGACCTGGTTTGTGTGGGAGCTGGCTTGCCTGCGATGCAAACACCTCGGTGTATCAGTGATACCCAGGTGATGCTATCGCAGGCAAGCCAGCTCCCACATTTGCCTTCATTGGGTTGAAGATTGCGCTCACTCTTCTCCTCATAAGCTAATTCGAAAATGTTATTTATTTTCGAGTTCTTAGATCATTTAGTCTCCTCTCACGCCGATCCTCGGCCGCCTGATTGAGGAGCTTCCCCTTGAAACTGCTTACCCCATTGCGCCTCTTGGCCGCATTGTCCCTGGCCGGTGCCAGCCTGTTTGCCCAGGCGGCAGATGTGACCATTGCTTACCAGACCACCGTAGACACGGCGAAAGTCGCCCAGGCCGACGGTGCGTATGAAAAAGCTACCAACGCCAGGATCGACTGGCGCAAATTCGACAATGGCGCCGACATCATCGCCGCCATTGCTTCCGGCGACGTCCAGATTGGCTACCTCGGTTCCAGCCCGCTGACCGCTGCGGTAACGCGCAAAGTACCCGTTGAAACCTTCCTGGTCGCCACCCAGATCGGCGGCGCCGAAGCGCTGGTAGCGCGCAATGGTTCGGGGATCAACAGCCCACAGGACCTGGTCGGCAAAAAGATTGCGGTACCTTTCGTTTCCACCGGCCACTACAGCCTGTTGGCCGCGCTGAAACACTGGAACATCGACCCTTCCAAAGTGACCATCCTCAACCTCGCACCGCCGGCAATCATTGCGGCGTGGAAGCGCGGCGATATCGACGCGACATACGTGTGGGACCCGGCCCTGGGCGTCGCCAAGGAAAACGGCAAAGTGCTGATCACTTCCGGCGAGCTGGCCAAGTTCGGCGCGCCCACCTTCGATGCCTGGATCGTGCGCAAAGACTTCGCCGAGAAACACCCGGAAATCGTCACGGCCTTCGCCAAAGTCACCCTGGACGCCTACGCCGCCTACCGCAAAGACCCACAGGCCTGGCTGGCCGACAAAGGCAACGTCGACAAGCTGGTGAAGCTCTCCGGCGCCAAGGCCAGTGATATCCCACTGCTGCTGCAAGGCAACGTCTACCCACTGGCCGCTGACCAAGTGACCCTGCTGGGCGCACCGACCACCAAGGCTGTGACCGACACCGCCGCGTTCCTCAAGGAACAAGGCAAAGTCGACGCCGTGCTGCCGGACTACGCCCCTTACGTCAGCGCCAAGTTCATCACTAACTGATTCAAGGAGTTCATCGCGATGGCCTTGCTACAACTGGAGCGCATCAGCGCACAGTACCCAGGCGCCACAGAACCGGTACTGTCCGATATTTCACTCGACCTTGGGCCTCAGCAATTGCTGGTGGCCCTCGGCCCGTCCGGCAGTGGCAAGACTTCGCTGTTGAACCTGATTGCCGGCTTCGTCGAACCTTCTGCCGGGCGCATCACCCTCGATGGCGTGCCGGTCAAAGGCCCGAGCGCCGAACGCGGCGTGGTGTTCCAGGACGACGCTCTGCTGCCCTGGCAGGACGTGCTGGCCAACGTCGGCTTCGGCCTGGAACTGGCCGGTGTGCCCAAGGCACAACGCGAAGTGCGCGCCCGGGAAATGCTCGCACTCGTCGATTTGGCCGGTTTCGACAGCCGCCGTATCTGGCAGCTTTCCGGTGGCCAGAAACAGCGTGTCGGCCTGGCCCGCGCGCTGGCGGCTGACCCTCGCGTGCTGCTGATGGACGAGCCTTTCGGCGCCCTCGATGCCTTCACCCGCGAACAGATGCAGGAGTTGCTCCTGCAAGTCTGGCGGCGCACGGCCAAGCCGGTGTTCCTGATTACCCATGACATCGAAGAAGCGGTATTTCTCGCCACCGACCTGATCCTGCTGGCGCCCAACCCAGGCCAGATCGTCGAGCGCCTGCACCTGGACTTCGGTCAACGCTACGCCGCCGGTGAATCGGCGCGGGCGATCAAGTCCGACCCGCGCTTTATCGAAACCCGTGAACACGTGCTGGGCAAAGTGTTCTCGCAACGGCAGGTGCCTGCATGAGCAGCTACGAACTTCCCGCCACGGCCGCCAAGCCGGTAGCGCACAAGGTTATTCCAGTACGTCGTAGCCTGAGCACACGCTGGATCAGCGTACTCACCCTGGTCGCCTTGCTGGTAATCTGGTGGGCCGTCACCGCCACTGGCTTGATCGAACCGTTGTTCCTGCCGCCACCTTCCGCCGTGCTGCAAAAAGGCTGGCTGCTGGCGACCACCGGCTATATGGATTCCACCTTGTGGCAGCACCTGGGCGCGAGCCTCACGCGCATCGGCCTGGGCCTGGGCTTTGCGGTACTGACCGCCGTGCCGGTGGGGATTGCCATCGGTGCCAACCGCATTGCCCGTGGCATCCTCGACCCGCTGATCGAGTTCTACCGGCCGATTCCGCCCCTGGCTTACCTGCCGCTGATCGTGATCTGGTGCGGCATCGGTGAGCTGTCCAAGGTATTGCTGATTTACCTGGCGATCTTTGCGCCTATCGCCATCGCCACCGCGACCGGCGTGCGCACGGTCGACCCGGCCAAACTGCGTGCCGCGCAGTCGTTGGGCGCCACCCGCGCCCAGTTGATTCGCCATGTGATCCTGCCGAGCGCGCTGCCCGACATCCTTACCGGCGTGCGCATCGGCCTGGGTGTGGGTTGGTCGACCCTGGTTGCCGCCGAGCTGATCGCCGCCACCAGCGGCCTGGGCTTTATGGTGCAGTCGGCGGCGCAGTTCCTGGTCACCGACGTGGTGGTGCTGGGGATTCTGGTGATCGCCCTGATTGCCTTCGCCATGGAAATGGGCCTGCGTGCCCTGCAGCGCAAATTAGTGCCTTGGCATGGCCAGGCACATTGAGTGAGAACCGCATGAGCAGCCTGACCGTTACGCCAATAAGCACCGCCCTGGGCGCCCTGATCAGTGGCGTCGATATCACCCAACCGTTGAGCCTCCAAGAACGTGACGCCATTGAGCAGGCGCTGCTCAGCCACTCGGTGCTGTTCTTCCGTGGCCAAGCCGTCACGCCGCAGCAACAGGCGCGGTTTGCGGCAAATTTTGGCGACCTGCATATTCACCCGATCTACCCCAACGTGCCGGAGCAGCCCGAAGTGCTGATCCTCGACACTGCCGTGACTGACGTGCGCGACAACGCCGTATGGCACACCGACGTGACCTTCCTGCCGACGCCGGCGCTCGGCGCGGTGCTCAGCGCCAAACTGCTGCCGGCCTTTGGTGGCGACACGTTGTGGGCCAGTGGCATTGCGGCGTATGAAGCCCTGTCGGAACCCTTCAAGCGCCTGCTCGACGGCCTCACGGCGACTCATGATTTCACCAAATCCTTCCCGCTGGAGCGCTTTGGCAACACCGCCGAAGACCTGGCGCGCTGGGAAGATACCCGCAAGAAGAATCCCCCCCTGTCACACCCGGTGGTGCGCACGCATCCGGTCAGCGGGCGTAAGTCATTGTTTGTGAGTGATGGGTTCACCACCAAAATCAACGAGCTGGAGCCGGCGGAAAGCGAGGCCATACTCAAGCTGCTGTTTGCCCACGCAACACGGCCGGAATTCACCATTCGCTGGCGCTGGCAGGAGAACGACGTGGCGTTCTGGGACAACCGCGTGACCCAGCACTACGCCGTGGATGACTACCGTCCGCAACGGCGCGTGATGCATCGCGCCACAATCCTGGGCGACGTCCCCTTCTAAACCAGGCACAACCTCTGAATCAATGAAGATCAAATGTGGGAGCTGGCTTGCCTGCGATAGCGGCGGACCAGCCCATACATTCATCGACTGACACACAGCCATCGCGGGCAAGCCCGGCTCCCACATTGACCGCGTACTGCCGAATGAATTTGCCACACTGAAGATCAAAATGTGGGAGCTGGCTTGCCTGCGATAGCGGTGGACCAGCCCATACATTCATCGACTGACACACAGCCATCGCGGGCAAGCCCGGCTCCCACATTGGCCGAGTACAACCGAGTGAATTTGCCACACTGAAGATCAAAGTGTGGGAGCTGGCTTGCCTGCGATAGCGGCGGACCAGCCCATACATTCATCGACTGACACACCGCCATCGCGGGCAAGCCCGGCTCCCACATTGACCGCGTACTGCCGAATGAATTTGCCACACTGAAGATCAAATGTGGGAGCTGGCTTGCCTGCGATAGCGGCGTACCAGCCCATGCATTCATCGACTGACACACCGCCATCGCGGGCAAGCCCGGCTCCCACATTGACCGCGTACTGCCGAATGAATTTGCCACACTGAAGATCAAAATGTGGGAGCTGGCTTGCCTGCGATAGCGGCGGACCAGCCCATGCATTCATCGACTGACACACCGCCTTCGCGGGCAAGCCCGGCTCCCACATTGGCCGAGTACAACCGAGTGAATTTGCCACACCGAAGATCAAAATGTGGGAGCGGGCAAGCCCCACATTTTTGACCGGCTTGTACCGGCTTATTCAGCAGTGGACGGTTTTTCCCACAGGTTAATCCCGCCTTCCTGCGCAAACCGATCAATCTCCGCCAGTTCTTCCGCGCTGAAGCTCAAGTTCTTCAACGCGCCAACGTTTTCAATGATCTGCTCCGGTCGGCTCGCACCAATCAAGGCACTGGTCACCCGTGGGTCACGCAGGGTCCAGGCCAGGGCCAGTTGCGCGAGGCTCTGGCCACGGCGCTTGGCGATTTCATTCAACCCGCGCACATGGGCAATGTTGGCTTCAGACAAGTGCTTGGCCTGCAACGAGCCGCCACCTGGGCGGTTGACCCGCGCATCGGCCGGCACGCCGTTGAGGTACTTGTCGGTGAGCAAACCCTGGGCCAGTGGTGTGAAAGCAATCACCCCTACGCCAAGTTCGTCGGTGGTATCCAGCAGGTCTTTTTCAATCCAGCGGTTGAGCAGGTTGTAGGCCGGCTGGTGGATCAGCAACGGCACTTTCCACTCTTTGAGCAGCGCCGCCATTTCGCGGGTTTTCACCCCGGAATAAGAAGAGATACCGATGTACAACGCCTTACCCTGCTGCACGGCAGTGGCAAGGGCGCTGGCGGTTTCTTCCAACGGGGTGTCGGCGTCAAAACGGTGAGAGTAGAAAATATCCACGTAGTCGACGCCCAGGCGTTGCAGGCTCTGGTCCAGGCTCGCCAGTACGTATTTGCGCGAACCGCCACCCTGGCCGTAAGGGCCGGGCCACATGTCCCAGCCGGCTTTGCTGGAAATGATCAGCTCGTCGCGGTAGTGCTTGAAGTCTTCACGCAGCAAACGGCCGAAGTTGATCTCGGCGCTGCCATACGGTGGGCCGTAGTTGTTGGCCAGGTCGAAGTGGTTGATCCCCAGGTCAAACGCAGTGCGCAGCAGGGCGCGCTGGGTGTCAATCGGGGTGCTGTCGCCAAAGTTGTGCCACAGCCCCAGGGACAGTGCCGGCAGCACCAATCCACTGCGACCTACGCGGCGGTACGGGATAGATTCATAGCGGTTTTCGGCAGCAATGTAAGTCATCGAATCCTCTCTTGGACGTAGGCAAATAAGGCCTGGGAATAAGGTTATTCCCAGGCCTTTTAACCAGCTGAATCGCTTAAGCCTGCCGTTCCGTTCTACAGCAATTTCCTACCAGAGTGGAACGACGTAGCTGACATAAAAGCGATTTTCATCTTGAACGGTGGCACCGGTAATATCCGGGCTGGCGTGGGCATTTTTCCAGGTCACGCCCAGGCCCTTGAGGGTGCCGGTCGGTACTTGGTAAGCCACGGCAATGTTGCGTTCCCACTCGCTGGTGGTGCCTTGCACGGTGCGGATGTCATCACCGTGGGCATAGGCCGCCGAGAACGTCAGGCCGGTAAGGCCCAGCTTACCGAAGTCATACTTGTACTGCGCAAGCCAAGTGCGCTCACCGGCGTGTTGAAATTTATTCAACTGCATGTTGGTGAGCGCCGGGGTGTCTGCGCCTGAGCCCGGCCCTTGGCGGTTGTCGCCGCTGTTGAGGCCGGAATCGAGGTACGGGAAGTCGCTGTCACCGCTGTTTTGCTGGATGCCCAAGCCGACGGTGTGACCGTCCAGGCTGTAGCTCTCCAGCAAACTGGCGGTGGTTTGGTTGATGCGGCCCTTGCTGGTGCCGTCGCCATACAGACCGGCACCGGTAAAGTCTTTATCGCCGTCGGCGTTGGCGCCTACACCAAGGCTGCGGAACACACGCACGTCGGTGTCGATGGCGCCCACGGACAACGCGTCATGACGCTTGGCGCCGAGGAAGAACTGCTGGTAGTAATCCTCAAGGTTGGAGTACCACAGGCTCACGGTGGTGTTCTGGATGCCGGTGTAGTCCGCACCGCCGAACAGGAAGCGATCACTTTCTCGGGTGCCGCCGGCGGTGATCATGCCTTGGTCGCCGGTTTCGTTGCGGATCTTGGTCTTGAAGATATCGCCGCCGGTGAAGGTGAAGTCGCTGAGGTCTTTGGAGACCAGTTGCACGCCGGTATTGGTCTGCTGGTACAGGCGGCCGTCGGTGTTGGCCAGTACCGGGTTGTTGCCATACAGCGTGCCAACCCGCAGTTCATCTTTGGCGAAACGCATCTTGAAGGTCGGGCTGAGTACACCGAACTGGTCGGCGGATTTGCCGTTGTCCAACGGGAACATGCTGCCTGGGTAACGGCCCTGGTGATCCTTGTCGTTGAGGTCGCCACCGGAATCGAGCTTCAAACCGTAAAACGCCTGCAAATCCAGGCCAAAACCTACCGGGCCTTCGGTGTAGCCTGACTTGAAGTTGAACTCGAAACCCTGGCCCCAATCCCGCACGCTATGCGCCTTGGCGTTGCTGCCCACCACATCACGACCTTGCTGGTTGAGATAGCGGTTGAGCAGGGTCACGTCGGCGTGGCTGTCGTCGATAAAATCGGCATGGGCGGACAGCATAAAGCTCGCCATGGCGGCACCTACCATGGGGCTTATTAACGTCTTCATTGTTACCGGTCTCCGTCACTGTTCTGAAATGAAAGCGTCAAACGCTTCACACAATTACGCAGTGGCCAGATGACAGTTCGGAGTCAAAACGCTTAGTTCACGAATGAAATTAAGTTTAAGAAAGCCTTTAATTACGCGGGTTTGCGGGCATTTGATCGTTCCCACGCGGAGCGTGGGAACGATCGGTGGGTCAGCGCACCAGGTGCAGGAACTGCAGGTGGCGCTCGTACTGGTCGAGGATGTCGTTGATGATCTGCTCCTTGGTGTAGCCGACCAGATCGTAGTCCTGGCTGCCCTCACTCAAGTGCACTTCCGCGCGGTAATAGCGGCGGTTGTTGATCTCTTTGGAACCCATGCCACCCCGGGCAAACGACGGCGTGAAGTAACCGCGCATCTGCACCTGGTAAACGAATGGATGCTCCTCGCCATGCCCGATTTCCAGGCTAACGCTGTCGTTGGACGGGTCAGGCTGAGTCACCACATTCAGGCCTTTCTCGACAAACACCGCCGTCACTTCTTCAATCGCCGGGCGCACCGTCGATTCGAGGAAACGGTACACCTCATCACGTGACGGGAAGTGCACAGCCTGGCTCAAACGCTGGCGCCAACCGCCTCGGCCTTTGCGCGCCGCCGACACCGGTGCCAGCGAATGCAACTGGGCAATCTGCTTCTGCGATTCGAGGTAGAAGGCCTTGTGCAGCCCCCACATCATCAGCAGCAAAATCAGCGAGAACGGCAACGAGGTCAGCACCACCGCAGACTTGAGCGAATCAATACTGCCGGCAAACAGCAGGGCACTGGTGACCAGCGCCGTCATCGCGCCCCAGAACACCCGCAGCCATTTCGGCCCGTCTTCATCGGCGTTGCCGCCTTTGGACGACAAGGTCGACAGCACTACGGTGCCGGAATCCGCCGAAGTGACGAAGAACACGAAGCTGATAAACACCGTGACGGCGATCACCGTCTTGCTCCACGGGTAGGTTTCCAGCAGCAAGTAGAGGCTCATCGAAGGGTCATCGATGGCCGACTGGCCCAACGCGGTCATGCCGTGGTTGAGCACCTGGTCGATGGCGCTGTTGCCGAAGATCGACATCCACGCCAGGGTGAAGCCCAGCGGAATCAGCAGTACGCCGAAGACGAACTCGCGGATGGTCCGACCACGGGAAATACGCGCGATGAACAGGCCCACGAACGGCGACCATGCGATCCACCAGGCCCAGTAGAACACCGTCCAACCGCCCAGCCAGTCGCTGGGTTTATCGTAGGCGTACACATCGAAGCTCTTGGTCGGCAAGGCGCCGAGGTAGTCACCGATGTTCTGGATCAAGGTGTTGAGCAAGTGCTGGGTGGGGCCTGCGAACAACACAAACAGCAGCAGCGCACAGGCCAGCAGCATGTTGATGTCGGACATCACTCGCACGCCCTTGTCGACGCCGGCGACGGCAACCAGGATCGCGGCGCCCATCATCAAGGTGATCAGGCCGACCTGGATCCACTGCGTATGCGCGATGCCAAACAGGTAGTCGAGACCGGAGTTGAGGTGCAACACGCCAAAACCCATATCGGCGCCCAGGCCGAACACCGTGGCGATGATGCCGAAGCCGTCCACCGCATAACCGATGGGCCCGTTGATGCGCTTGCCGATCAACGGGTACAGCGCCGAACGCAGCGCCAGCGGCAGGTTATGCCGGTAGGCGAAGTACGCCAGGGCCATGCCGACAAAGGCAAACACGCCCCAGCCATGCAGACCCCAGTGCAGAAACAGGATCTGCATGGCCTGGCGAGCCGCATCGGCATTCATCGGCGCGCCCTGAGGCGGCTGCACCAGGTGCGTCAATGGCTCGGAGACGCAGAAGAAAAACAGCGTGATACTGATCCCGGCGGCGAACAGCATGCCGGCCCAGGACAGGTAACTGAATTCGGGCTCGTCGTGGTCGGCACCGAGTTTTATCTTGCCGTAGCCCGATAGCGCGGTGACCACCACGAAGACCAGATACAGCGTCATCGCGAGCATGTAGTACCAGCCGACCGTGTTGGCCGCCCAGTTTTGCGCTGCCAGCAGCCAGGCACCGGCCTTTTGCGGAATAGCGATGACAGTGATGCCAAACAGCAAAATGAAGGTTGCGGCAAAGTAGAAAACCGGCGCATTCATGCGCACCAGGCCGCTGGATGGGGTGGACGATGCACTCATGAACGATGCACCCCGAAGGTGTGTGATGTGGCTGTAAATAACGGACTCAGCAAAGGTAAGCCTCCTGTTGTGAGCGGGCAGCGAACCACCGGGTTTAACTTGAACGAGCATTCAAGTTAAACATAGGTAGGCGGTTTTGGACTAATCGCAGGGCTGAGTGGTAGACAATTCCTACACTAGCTCAAGGATTGGTATGACGGGCGGGGATGGCAAATCGTTCAGTGGCTCGGAATTGAAATGCGGACACTACTGTGGGAGCCGGCTTGCCTGCGATAGCGGTCTGTCAGCTACAAATGTGCCAACTGGTCCTCCGCTATCGCAGGCAAGCCAGCTCCCACAGTTGATCGGTGTTTGGCTCAAATACTATTTCTGCGCGCCGTCGTCATGTTGCAAATTCGCCTGCGTGATGTTCGCCCCCGCCGGCACGCTGCGGGTCAGCCACACATTGCCGCCAATGGTCGAGCCCTTGCCGATGGTGATGCGCCCCAGGATCGTCGCCCCGGCATAAATCACCACATCGTCCTCAACGATCGGATGGCGCGGGTGGCCTTTCTGCAACTGCCCGTCCTCATCCGCCGGGAAACGCTTGGCGCCCAACGTCACGGCCTGGTAGATGCGCACGCGCTCGCCGATGATCGCGGTCTCGCCGATCACCACACCTGTCCCGTGGTCGATAAAGAAACTCGGACCGATCTGCGCACCAGGGTGAATATCGATGCCGGTGGCCGAGTGAGCAATCTCTGCACTGATCCGCGCCAGCAACGGCAGCCCGGCGCGGTACAGATGGTGCGCCAGGCGATGGTGAATCACCGCCAGAATCCCCGGATAGCACAGCAGCACTTCATCCACACTGCGCGCCGCCGGGTCGCCGTGGTAGGCGGCGAGCACATCGGTGTCCAACAGGCTACGCAGTGAAGGCAAGGCCAGGGCGAAGTCCTGGATCAGCCGGATGGCCAGGGCATCGACCTCGCTGTCATCCCTTGCACCCTGGCGCGCGGCGTAGCGCAGCTCCAGGCGGGCCTGGGCAAGCAAGGCATTCAGGGCGACGTCGAGGGTATGGCCGACGTAAAAATCTTCACTTTCTTCACGCAGGTCTACCGGGCCCAGGCGCATCGGGAACAGCGCGCCGCACAGCGCTTCAAGAATCTGCGCCACCGCCTCGCGGGACGGCAACTCGCGGCCACCGTGTTCGCCACTCAGGCGGCCATTGCGCGTTCGCCACTGGTCCCGGGCGCTGCGCAGCTCGCTGACGATGGTCTGTAATTGCCAATGACTGGAACGCTCACTCACGGTATTCACTCCTGACGAAATGGCCATCACTTTACGGTATGCACCCTGGCCGCCCTTAAGAACCAATGGTGTGATGCTAAGAACTATCCGGCATAAGCGATTGGCGGTTGCCGGTTGAAAAGTGCCTGCCTATAGTCGCCCCATCACTTAGCCACTGTATGTCGCCATGATCAAACAACAGCTCGACCGTTTTAACCGCCTGGAACTGCTGGGCGGCGCCACCGCCCTGGAAAAACTCGAGCGGCTGTCGGCCTGGCTGGGCAGGGACATTTACGTCAAGCGCGACGACACCACGCCGCTGGCCATGGGCGGCAACAAGCTGCGCAAGCTTGAATACCTGGCCGCCGATGCCATCGCCCAGGGCGCCGACACCCTGGTGACCGCCGGCGCCATCCAATCCAACCATGTGCGCCAGACCGCCGCGCTGGCCGCCAAGCTCGGCCTGGGC
>NZ_VBVZ01000429.1 GCF_005863185.1 Pseudomonas edaphica | reverse complement strand
GCATTGCCGATCAGGTTCGACAGCACCTGGAACAGGCGCTCCGGGTCGGCATGGATCAGCAGGCCGGGCTCGGCGTTGAACGACAAGTCGATGCCTTTCTCCATCGCCAACGGTGCGAGCAGCGAATAGGCCTCTTCGAACATCTGGCTGACGTCCAACGACACCGGCTTGACCACATAACGCCCGGCCTCGATTTTCGAGGTGTCGAGCAGGTCTTCCAGCAGCACATTCATACGCCCGGCGGCCTGTTGCATGGTGTCGATGGCCGAGGAAATTCGCCGTGAGGTATGTGGGCCGTCGGAGCTGAAGGCTTTCTGCATCATGCCGCAGAGCATCGAGATGACCGTCATCGGGTTGCGCAGGTCGTGGGACACCACCGCCACCAGTTCATCACGGGCGCGCACGGCTTGCTGCTCGCGCAACACTTGGCGGGCCAGGTCATTTTCCAGGGCGGAACGGCGCAGGTCGTTGGCGGCAAACCGGTCGCCGTGGCTCCACTTGGTGGAGATACCGGCCATCTCGACTTTCCAGATTTCAAACGAGGTGCGTGGGCGCAGGCGCAAACCGGCGTCGGAGGTTTCCAGGTTCAGCGGCTTGTTCGGGTCACCGCTCCAGTTGATGTTCTCTTTGACTTCCGGGCGAAACCACAACACGCCGTTATCCACAGGCTTGGGCAAGCTCATGGCCAGAACGCCACTGGCCACTTGCTGGAACTCGGCGGCAGGCGGGTATACCGAGGCCAGGTTGTGACTGGAAAACACCGGCTCGTCGCTTTCTTGCAGCCATTTGTGCAGCGCACGGATCTGCGCAGGCTCGGGGCAATTGCCGTAACGGTGCAGTTGTTTGTCTTCGATGATCGCCACGCCGCCCGACAGGGTCAGGTCCATCAGCACCTGCGGCTGCTGGGCCAGGCCATCGAAGACGTTTTGCTCCGAGGCTTTCATCGCGCGGTCCAGCAATGCCAGGGCTTCGACTTTTTCTTCGCGCTGGCGGCTCAAGTCCAGGGCTTCCATGGCGCTGATCTGCAGAGACAGCACCTGGCCGATGGTCTGGCAAGCAACACGCAGGTCGTTGGGCACCAGCAAGGGCTCGCGGTTGCCGCAACTGATCAAGCCCCATAGCTTGTCGCCGGCCATCAACGAGATGCTCATGGACGACAGCACGCCCATGTTCTGCATGTATTGGCAGTGAATCGGCGACACGCTGCGCAAGGTGGCAAAGCTCAAGTCCAGCGGCTGGTCAGTGCCCGGACGCAGCTTGGGCAGCAGCGGCACCGGCTCGTAGGCAGCGTTCGGGATGATGCGCAGCCAGTTGGTGCGGTACAGCTCGCGGGCCTGCTCGGGAATGTCGGACGCGGGGAAGAACAGCCCGTTGAACAGCTCCATGGACGGCGCCGACGCTTCGGCAATCACCTGGCCGTGGCCTTCTTCTTCGAAGCGATAGATCAGCACCCGGTCGTAACCGGTCATGGCCTGGATTTCAGTCACGCTGATCTCGTACAGCGCTTGCAGGGTTTTCGCCGACTGCAAGCGTTGCAGCATCTTGCCCAGGTCACTGGTGCGACCATTCAGGGCGCGAGGTTTGAAATCTTCAAGGCGCGGCTCAAATTCCAGCACCAGCACGTTTTGATGGCGATGCAGCAAGCCTTCAAATGGCGCACCATTGAGCGTGACATGCAGCGCCGGCGCGTCGAGAAACGCGTTGTTTTCGGCGATCGATTGCACGGCTTGGGCAGGTTCAACGCCAATTAACTGGTGCAGCGGTTGGCCCAACAGCGCTTCGGGTGCGTGGCCGAACAGGCTGGCCACGTTGGCGCTGACCTGAGTGATGCGCAGCTCAGGCTCCGACAACGTCAACAGCACACCGTGGGGCTGGATCGCGCCCGGGAAGCGAATCGGTTCGTCGGCACAGTTGGCAAGCAGCTCTTCAAAATCGTCGGGTTTCATAGCAGTACCTCCTGGCGGGCGAGCCAATGCTCGAAGCCACTGAATGTGGAGCGGGCCGCATCGACCGCGCGCTGTTTTGCGTCAGCATCCAGCGGCAGGCGGCCCAGGTAATCGAGAAAGTCTTTCCAGCGTCGCCCGGTTTCGGCGCCGTATACATCAAGGAACGCTCCGCCGTTATCGGCGTGTATGTCCAGGCGCCGGGCCATTTCCCGGCGCAGCACTTGGCCGCCCAGGGTGGCGCCTTCCAGTACATACAGGGCACCGAGGCAGGCCGCGGGGGTGTCGAAGGTCGGGTGTTCGGTGCAGCGGGGCAAGGCGTTGATGGCGTTATCATTCAAGCCAAGGGCGCGCAAATCGCCCAGCAGTGTGGGGGTTTTCACACGCAGTACAGCGTCATATCCGTCGGGGATCAAGCCACTGGCGTACAGCGCTGCTTCCATCGGCCCATAAAACCCGTAGTACGCCTGGAGCAAGCGCCGATACCCGCCAGCATCCAACTGATCGGAGAAAAACGGCAAGCGCTTTTCCAACGCCACATGCAGCAAACCCGTGCCTGTGCGCAACGCTTCCAGCAATGAGGGCGCACTAATGTCATGGGCCTGTGAATGCATTCAATAAGCTCGAACTGTGGGCCTTAAGGCCATGAATGACGCGTGAAATGGGCGACGATTCTACACAAGTCATTGCCGTCAACTGTACGCACAAGGCAAAAAGCCTGACCGGCGGATCAGAAAAGTCGCTCCTTGCGTAATAAATGACCACAGGGCACTGCAGCAAGTTCGGTTTAAGTGATGTCGCGACGCTATTAGTGCATGGAGGCGCCTTGCTGGGTCAGTGCTGTTTGCACGCACTCAACCAAGTGCTCTGCACTCCAGGGCTTGGGTAAAAAACGTACAGAGCCGCCGAGTTGCGCCGCCAGCTTGGTATTGCCCGAGGTCAGCACCACCGGCACCGACGGCCAGCGATGCGCGACCACTTTGCTCAAGTCATAGCCATTGAGTAACCCCGGCATCTGGATATCGCTGACGATCAGGTCTACCGGATCATCGCCGCGTTCCAGGTAAATCATGCCTTCATCCGCCGAAGGAAACGACGTCACATGAGCCCCGAAGTCCTCCAATACATCCACCATTAACGCACGAATGATTTCGTCGTCTTCCAATACCAAAATCGATGGCTGAGCCATGATCCTTACTCCACCATCAGGGTTCAGTAGGGTGGAGTAGGCGCTGGCTGAATAGGTTCGATTGGATGTTTTTTAAACGATGGGTGGTCGTTTTAGAGCGGTCGCGTGGGGTTGTCCGCAGCGGCACGGCAAGGTGGATACAGGCATAATTGGCGCACCGTTGCCTGCTGTGGAGACTTGCATGAAGTACACCTTACTGACCCTCGCCCTGGTTCTCAACACCGCCCCGGCCTTGGCGGCCGGCGATGCCGAGGCGGGCGGCAAACTGTTCAGTAAAACCTGCGGCGGCTGCCACAGCATCGGTGAAGGCGCACGCGGTGGCTTCGGGCCTGAGCTTAACGGCATCATCGGTCGACCTGCCGGCACCACCACGGACTATCAGTACTCCGACGCAATGAAAAACTCCGGCGTGGTCTGGACCCGCGACAAACTCGCGGCCTATATCGAAGCGCCGAAGAAGGTGGTGAGCGGTACGCGCATGATCTTCTGGGGTATCAGCGACCCGGAAAAGATCGAAAACATCTTGGCCTATCTGGAAACCTTCCAACCCAAGTAATCATTCGCGTACGTTCCTGAACAGCATCAACCGCGC
Organism: Pseudomonas edaphica; assembly: GCF_005863185.1. GTDB lineage: Bacteria > Pseudomonadota > Gammaproteobacteria > Pseudomonadales > Pseudomonadaceae > Aquipseudomonas > Aquipseudomonas edaphica. The sequence goes on along the minus strand of NZ_VBVZ01000429.1, from coordinate 1,686 downwards.
ACTTTCATGCAGCCCACGGGTCAGCCCCTGCAGGCGCTGAAACTCTTCGGGATGCTGCTCGGCTACATCTTCGCGCGGTGTTTGCGAAGCCAGGTCGTGCAGGGTTGGTGAGCCGCCGTCGTGCTGCATCTGCAACAGGAAGTGCTGGGTCACGCCGCCGATAATCGGGAAGGTGCCTTCGTGTAGCACCAGTGGCACCACACGTTCGCCTTCCGGCGCCGGCTGCTGGATATCGCGGCCCATCGCGCCGTTGCGAAACGGCACGCCCGCCATGCCGGCCACGGTTGGCAGCAAGTCCGCCAACCCCACGGCCTCGTCAATAACGCGTGGCTCAAGCCCCGGCGCGTGGATCAGCAGTGGCACGTTGTTGCTTTCCAGGCCCAGTTGCTCAAAAGCTGGCGCCATGTGCGGGATCTGGCTGATGCGTGTGTTGTGGTCGCCGAAGAACACAAAAATGCTGTTGTCGTACCAGCCACCGGCCTTGGCGATGTCCATCAGGCGGCCGATGTTGTAATCCAGCAGGCGCACTGCGTTGTATTGCTCGACACTGCGCGAACCGGCAGCCTGGACTTGTTCCAGAGTTACGTTGTTAAGTTGGAAACCATCATTTTGCTTGGGAATGGTGAACGGCCGATGGTTGCCGGAAGTTTGCAGGTAGGCAAAGAACGGCTGGCCGTTGGGCACGGCGCGCAGCAGTTGGTCGCCTTCCTTGAACAGGTCCAGGTCAGAGATGCCCCACACGTCCACGCGGGGCGAACGCCAGTGGCTTTCGTCAAACAGCTGCACGCCGTCGATGCTCTGGCGGATCAGCGCGTTGATATTCGCCCAGCCAGCGTTGCCGCCGATCATGTAGAACTTCTGGTAACCCTCGAAGGCGTTGATCAACGTGTGTTGCCGCGTGATCAGCGGGTTGCGCGTGGCGGTCTCCTGGCGGGTCACGTCGGGCACGCCGGTGATGCTCGCCCACACGGTTTTGGCGGTACCGGTGACGGGCACATAGAAGTGTTTGAAGAACCAGCTTTGCGTCGCCAGCTTGTCCAGGTTCGGCGTGGGGTTCAGCGGGTTGCCATAGGCGCCCACGGCGCTGGTGCCGAGGGATTCGAGCATGACGAAAACTACGTTGGGCGGGCGCTCGCCTGCCAGTTTGTAAGGCTGCACGCCTTGTTCGCGGATGAAATTCAGCTGCTGCGCGTCAGGCTGGTCAACGCCCAGGTACTCGGCCACTTGTGGGTAATGCGTGCGCACCTGGGCTTCATCGAATTGCGACTGGCCAACCTTGAGCGTGTCGTACAAAAACAGCACCGGGTTCAGGCCCACGGCGGCGACCTGGCTGTTGCCGGAGAAGAACGCATCGCTCAGCGCAACGGCACCGGGTTTTCCAGGTTGAGATTAGCCACGCGGCCGAGCAAGGCCAGCAGCACGGCGATCACGCCAATCACGGACACTAAAGCCACTGTGGGTGTGCCGATGCTTTTGGGGGCGCGATCCAGAGTCAATCGCTCCAGGCACACCAGTGCCCACACCCACACAACCACCGCCGCCAACCAACAGGCAGTTATCCACAGCACCGGGTAGGTTTCCCACACCATCTGTTGAGAAATCTGCGCGTCTTGCAGATAGCGCAGCACCGTCGCGTTGATGCGCACGCCGAGGTAGGCGTAGTGGCCGAAGTCGATGATGTAGATG
>NZ_VBVZ01000428.1 GCF_005863185.1 Pseudomonas edaphica | reverse complement strand
ACCTGATGCATCCCAACTCGTGCTGTGCGCATTGCAGCCAGCCGATTCGCCCCTGGGAAAATATCCCGGTACTCAGCTACCTGCTACTCAAGGGGCGCTGCGCCCGCTGCCGCGAGTCTATCAGCGCGCGTTACCCCTTTACCGAACTGGCCTGTGCGCTGCTCTCGGCCATGGTCGCCTGGCATTTTGGCTTCGGCTGGCAAGCTGGCGCAGTGATGCTGCTGAGTTGGGGCCTGCTGGCGATGAGCCTGATCGACATCGATCATCAACTGCTGCCGGATGTGCTGGTGTTGCCACTGCTGTGGCTGGGGCTGGTCCTCAATAGCGGCGGTTTGTTGGCGACGCTGCCCGATGCGCTATGGGGCGCAGTCGTAGGCTATGTGTGCCTGTGGAGCGTGTTCTGGGTGTTCAAAGTGGTCACCGGCAAGGACGGCATGGGTTATGGCGACTTCAAGCTATTGGCCCTGCTCGGTGCCTGGGGTGGTTGGCAGATTCTGCCGATGACGCTGCTGATAGCGTCGCTGCTGGGCGTGTTCGCAGGCCTTGTCCTGATGCGTTTGCGCAAGTCCCAGGCATCGGTGCCGATGCCATTTGGCCCGTGCCTGGCAATTGCCGGCTGGATTGCATTGCTCTGGGGTGGTCAAATAACCGACTTCTATTTGCAGTCTGTCGGTTTCAGATGACCACTTGTGTCGCAACACCCTGGATTCTAGGCCTCACCGGCGGCATCGGCAGCGGTAAAAGCGCGGCCGCCCAGCACTTTATCGACCTGGGCATTGACCTGGTCGATGCCGACCATGCCGCACGCTGGGTGGTCGAACCCGGCCGGCCAGCACTCGCACGCATTGCCGAGCATTTTGGTGCAGGTGTGCTGCAGGCGGACGGCCAGTTGGACCGCGCCGCCCTGCGCAAGCTGATCTTTGAAGTTCCCGAAGAACGTCGCTGGCTGGAAGCCCTGCTGCACCCGTTGATTGGCGAAGAAATTCGCAGCCATCTGGCGCGTGCGCAATCGCCTTACGCGATCCTGGTCTCACCGCTGCTGATCGAGTCCGGCCAGTACAGCATGACCCAGCGCATCCTGGTGATCGACGTGCCGCAATCGCTGCAGATTCAGCGTACCCTGCAGCGCGACGGCATCAGCGAACAGCAGGTGCAGGCGATCCTCAAGGCTCAGTCCAGCCGTGAAGACCGTCTGAACCATGCCGATGACGTGCTGGTCAACGACAAGGACCTCGCCTGGCTGCACAGCGAGGTCGAGCGACTGCACCACTTTTACCTTACTTTGCGTGGAGGCCGATCATGAGCCAACCCTTGACCGTCGACTGCCCAACCTGCGGCGCACCCGTGGAATGGAAACCCGACAACCTCAACCGGCCGTTCTGCTCGGACCGCTGCAAGCTTATCGACCTTGGCGCCTGGGCCGCGGAAGAACACAAGATTCCGGTGAGCCCGGATGCCGAGGACGAGCTGTTCTCAGAAGACCTGCCGCCGCGCCACTAAGGCCGCATAAAGGCGTATTCCTGCTGGTCGTCGAGGTTTTCTGCAAGGTATTGCAGCTCGTCGGCCAGGTCTTCAAAACTGCGCACACCCTTGCTCTGCTGCACCACCGCACTGAGCATGGCGCGCAGGGTAAGACCTGGGTCAAAACCAATTTCCTGTGCCGCATCCTGGCTTCTGCGCAACTCTTGCCGCGCCCATTCGTACACACTCATAGTCTGTGCCCCGCCCTGCTCAGTAAAATTTCGCAGAGCATGGGCCTGCGCGGCCGCCTGGGATTTGATCTGGATCAACGCCGCGAATCGTCATCCTTCCACGGCGCCGACAGGTAGCGCGTACGGTTGAAGGTCTCCAGCCATTCCGGGCAGAACACCACCAGGGCACTGATGACCATGCCGTTGATAAACGCCTCGGGGAAGATGATCAGCCACAGGTAACCGACGAAGTCTTCCAGCCACTCGGGCATGGCAAAACGGCCGTCAAACCACAACAATCCCAACGCCGCCAGCAGGCACAGCAGTGCCGACAGCGCTGCGGCGAAAAAGCCGGAACAGAAGATATACACAAAGGGGTTGCGCGTTTGCGCCCGCTCCACCAGCAGCGCGCAGGTCTCGGTGACCAGCACCGGCAAGCCAATCAGCAGCAAACCATTGACCCCGACCGCCGCCAGGTCCTGGCGCCCCAGCAGCACCAAACCCAATTGCGCGGCCAACCCGCCGACGATAGCCAGGGGCCAATCCAGCAGCAGGGTCACGGCGGTCATGCCGATAAAGTGGTAAGACACACCGGTGTCGAAATCCCGCCGTACCAGCCAGAGCATAAACAGGGCAAACACGGTGCCGAACAGCAAATGCTGGCGCCGCCGGTCGGCAAGCAACTCGACCCACGGTGCGCGCAGGATCGCCCACATGACCAATGGCGCGTACAACAGCCAGCCAATGATGAGCGTTTGCGGCGCCAACACTGCAGCGCTGATCACGAGCGTAATGCCTTCGCAGAAAACCTCACCACACACCTCGTCCATGCAGTTGCTGTTGAATGAGCAGTCTACACCGGCGTTTCAAAGCAAGACTTCCTGCGGTCATCAATTGGACGCTAAGCTGCCAATATGGATGACTCAGATTATTTGCGCCTGCTCACCGTAGCGGCCGAACAAGCCAATGCGTTCCTGTCCAATGCCCGCAAATGGGAGCGTGAGCGTTGGGTCTGCCAGCGCCTGCTGCAAGGCTTGAACGTGCCTTACCGTGCCGAAGAGTTTCACCCCGCCGGCCAAGAGCCGCCGGACGTGTTGTTTCGCGACGCCAGTTTCGAAGTTTTTTTCGTATTGGATGAAGGCCGGCGCCTGAACGACGAATGGCGTGATGAGTTGCTGCGGCGGCGCAGTGCGTTTTCCTTGAGCCAGTTGGTGCGACGCGAAGCCAAGCCACGGCGCATTCCGGCCCATGAATTCCTGCTGCGCCTGGCGCCGACGTTGCGCAAAAAGGCACATAACTACAAAGAACGCGGCATAGACCTGGGCGAGTTGGACCTGATTGCCTTCACCAGCCTCAAGCGTGAAGTGCTGGACCTCAACAGCCATTTCCCACCGCCTACCGAATACCTGCGCCAAGGCTGGCGCTCGCTGTCGTTGGTAGGCCCGACCTTTGCGCGCGTACTGTTTGCCCACCCGGACGCACCGGACTTCTTGCGCAACAACCTGGGGCGCAGCATAGTATTCGACGTGGGCATCAGCCTGTGACGCGGGCACCGGCTACGCTTGTGGCGAACCCGCCAACCTTCTGGCTGTAACGTGGCGCCCTTTTGCAACGTCTACCTGACGAGGCCTTTATGACCAGCCGCCTGAACCCCGATGACCAACAGCATGTCGAAGAGTACCTGCAACTCTCCCAAAACCGAGTCGAGCGCAAGCCTTTCCGGCCGTGGCTGCTCCTGGGTGTGGTGCTGTTGGTGGTGATCGGGCTCGGCCTGCTGAGCCGCCTTTTGAGTTACCTGACGCTATGAGCTGCATCGCGCTCGCGAGGGTAACTGCTCCGATTTCTTTTAGCCTTGCGAGATATCCCCATGACCCATCGTATTATTATCGTCGGCGGCGGCGCCGGCGGCCTGGAGTTGGCTACCCGCCTGGGTAAGACTCTGGGCAAGCGCGGCACCGCCAGCATCACGCTGGTGGACGCCAACCTCACCCATATCTGGAAACCGCTGCTGCACGAAGTGGCCGCCGGTTCGCTGAACTCTTCGGAAGACGAGCTCAATTACGTCGCCCAGGCCAAATGGAACCACTTCGAGTTCCAACTGGGGCGCATGAGCGGGCTTGACCGTGAACAGAAAAAAATTCAGCTGGCCGCGACCCTCGATGAAGAAGGCCGTGAGCTGGTGCCTGCGCGCGTGCTGGGTTATGACAGCCTGGTGATCGCGGTCGGCAGCACCACCAACGATTTCGGCACCGAGGGCGCGGCGCAACACTGTCTGTTCCTCGACACCCGCAAACAGGCCGAGCGCTTCCATCAACAATTGCTCAACCACTATCTGCGCGCCCATGCAGGCCAGACCGACGTGGAAGAGAACATCAGCGTCGCTATCGTCGGCGCCGGCGCGACGGGCGTCGAGTTGGCTGCCGAGTTGCACAACGCCGCCCATGAACTGGCTGCCTATGGCCTGGACCGCATCAAACCGGAAAACATGCACATCACCCTGATCGAAGCCGGCCCACGGGTATTGCCCGCGCTGCCGGAGCGGATCGGCGGGCCTGTGCACAAAACCCTGGAGAAACTTGGGGTAACGGTACTGACCAACTCGGCGGTCAGCGAAGTGACCGCGGAGGCCTTGATCACCAGCAGCGGCCAGGTCATTCCAGCGAGCCTCAAGGTCTGGGCTGCGGGTATCCGCGCACCGGCCTTCCTCAAGGATATTGACGGGCTGGAAACCAACCGCATCAATCAATTGCAGGTATTGCCGACGCTGCAAACCACCCGTGATGAAAACATCTTCGCCTTTGGCGACTGCGCCGCCTGCCCGCAACCGGGCACCGACCGCAATGTGCCGCCACGCGCCCAGGCCGCTCACCAGCAGGCTTCACTGTTGGCCAAGTCGCTGAAACTGCGGATCGAAGGCAAGGACCTGCCGTCCTACAAGTACACCGACTACGGTTCGCTGATCTCGCTGTCGCGTTTTTCGGCGGTGGGTAACTTGATGGGCAACCTGACGGGCAGCGTGATGCTCGAAGGCTGGCTGGCGCGGATGTTCTACGTGTCGCTGTACCGCATGCACCAGATGGCGCTGTACGGGTTCTTCCGCACGGCGATGTTGATGCTGGGCAGCAAGATTGGGCGCGGGACTGAGCCGCGACTCAAGCTCCATTAACAACACAAACTAATGTGGGAGCTGGCTTGCCCGCGATGGCGATCGATCAGCACAAGATGCACAGGCTGATACACCGCTATCGCAGCGGTGCGACGATTCGACAAGCCAGCTCCCACATTTTTTGCGTAATATTTAAGATTTGCGCGCACAAAAAAAATCCCCGTATCTTTCGATACGAGGATTTTTAATATGGTCGGGGTAAGGGGATTCGAACTCCTGACATCCTGCTCCCAAAGCAGGCGCGCTACCGGACTGCGCTATACCCCGGTAAAAAAAGGCGACCTCTCAGTCGCCTTCTTCGATCAGTGCTTTTGGCCTCTGATCTTAAGATTCGATTCCAGCGTTAACTGGTCTCAAAAATGGTGGGTCGTGTGGGATTCGAACCTACGACCAATTGGTTAAAAGCCAACTGCTCTACCAACTGAGCTAACGACCCAAAAATGGTCGGGGTAAGGGGATTCGAACTCCTGACATCCTGCTCCCAAAGCAGGCGCGCTACCGGACTGCGCTATACCCCGGTTTTGAAATTGGCTCCGTGACCAGGACTCGAACCTGGGAC
>NZ_VBVZ01000427.1 GCF_005863185.1 Pseudomonas edaphica | reverse complement strand
GTGAGCGGCGGTGTGGGCCTGTAGGGCGCGGCGCGGCCAGAGCGCCAGTACGCCGAGGGCGGCGATAGTGACCAGGGCCATGATCGACCAGAAGGGCAGGCTGGCCGGGTACAGGTTCAGTTGAAGTGCCACGCCGCTGAGCACTGGGCCGAAAGCCAACCCCAGGATCATTGCCAAGGTGGCCAGCGTCGCCGCCAACTTGCCGTTGTCGAGTGGGCCGAACCGTACCAGCGTCACGTTCACCGCGGTGGTCATGATCCCTGCGCCAAGCCCCGAGATGGCACGGGCTACACACAGCGCCCACAGCGAATCACATTCAGCGCACAGCCAGGCGCCGATCAGCACCAATGCAATGGCTGGGAGCAGCAAAAAACGCTGGTCTTTGACATGGCCGGCGATGCGCGCCAGAGTCGTCAAAGCCAGCAAAACCCCGGCACCGTAGGCGCCGAATATAAACGTCAGGTCCACAGCTTTGATCTGCAGATGTTCTTGGTAAAACGGGTACAGCGGCGTGGGTGCGCTGCTGTTCATGAGCGCTGCGGTCAGTGACAGCGCGAGAAAAAACATCAAGCCTTTTGAGCCGTGTTTAGTGATATCGACGGACATGAGTCTCCCAGCCCAGTGCTCAGGGCTTTTGCCGAGTGAATGTTTGCAAGCGGGATGTGGATGCGGTTTCGAGGGCTTTGCCCATTGGCAAATGATACGGACCGGGGCGATTGGCACCATGCCCGAAACCCCAGGCTTCATTCGTCATCGTCCAGGGAGCAGTAACAGCGGCGCTTACGGGATGACCGGGCGGGTATGACCCACCGCGCCCGGCTAAAGCGCTTTACCAGTAGCGTGGTTGAGGAAGGATGCGGGTCGGTTGTTTCAGGCCTGTCGCAGTGTTAAAGGCAAACGACGGATAGGCGCTCCAGTTGAACGCTGGGTAGCTCACCACCGGCTTGCTCCATACAGGCGGCGCGACGACATAGGAAGGGCGTGACGCGACCGGGCGATTGATCACCACACCTATACCATTTTGAGCGCCTGTGGAGGCGGCTCCGCCCGTCACTATAGTGCCAGGCTTGAGAGTGTTAACCGACCCAGCCGTGCCGCCGAAGTGAATCGGACCCTGGATGTCGATGTTGCCGACCAAACTCAACGGGCCGCCATTGCGCAGCACGCCCTGATTGCTCAGATCGCCAGCGATCGACAGCGCCTGCCTGGCGTCCAACACGCCCGTGGAAGCGATCTGTACCTTGCCATCGGCGGTGACCTTCAAGTCGCCGGTCAGGGCCTTGACGTTGCCTTGAACGTTCACGCCTACGCCGGCTGACTTGCCGAGCAGGCGAATCGAGTCTGCGTGCATGCTGCCCAATTGGGCCACATCAATAGCGATGTCGGCTTGGCCGTCGGCGCCGAGGTGCTTGAGCACACTGGTCGGGTCCATAGCGTCGACTTCGCCTTTCAAGGCCACGGCGTTGAGTTTTTTGGCTTGCAGCTGCGCATTGATCTGCAGGGTACGTGCGACCAGGTCGACCTCATTGGCACCGGACGCGTCAAGGCCAGCACCTTCCACGCGGATCTGGCCGTGGTCGGTTTGCAATCGAGCCACCTGGCCGTTCGCGTCCAATACCGCCGTGCCCGCTACTAACGACACGCGATTGGCGTTGATAAAGCCAGCACCGCTGGCGGTGATGCCATTGGGGTTGGCGATGATCACACGAGCGCTCGGCCCCGCGACTTCAATCATGCCATTGAGACTTGAGGCGGTTTTACCAGTGACTTCATTGAGAATGACGCCGGCAGAGGTTCCGTTGAGCAGGCTGTTGCCGGCAATGGCGCCGCCCAGGGTGGTTTGGGCGCCTGCGGTGCTGTTGTTGAGGATCAGCCCGGCAGGGCCGACATTGAACTCGGTGAAGCGGTTGTGGGAAACACCTGCGGCATTCGGCGCGGCAATGTTGACCACCGGGGTGTCGTTGATCTGCGACAGTGCTGCATTACGCGCAGCGCTCGGGTCCAACGTCAGGGCGGGTTGCGCTTGCGCGTTATGTTGCAGCAGCGGCAGGCTGCCCATTAGGGCGAGGGCCAGCAGCGTGCGCTTGGATGGGCGCCGAGTGGGTTGAATCATTGGGTTCATACAGACCTCGAGGGTTGAAGGTTAAAGAGGCGTCCCGCAGTAGCGACTGCGGGCGCCGGGTGAGTGCACTGGGTGGCACTCGGATTCCCATCCCTGGGAAAAAGTGTTCGCCTAGAAGCGGCTGCTTAGGGAGAAATCGAGGGTTGGCGTGGTGGTGTTCATCTCGTCGTTGCTCTTGATCGGCATGCCCAGGGCCAGGTCGTAACCAAAGCGGCTGACATTGCCGCGCAAACCGACAGCTGCGCCGATCAATGGCTGTCGACCTTGCTGCTGGCCGCCCACCGGCGACGCCGCACCGGCATCGAGTGCCGCATACGCCTGGCTGCCACTGAAGGCGGTGATGGACAGCTCATTGCGCAGGGTCCAGCCGGTGGGGCCGGCGAGGGTGGTGTTACCGTCAAAGCCGCGCACGCTGTAGCGGCCGCCGATCTGCATGTATTCGGTCGACGGCACCGGCACCGGCGCATATTGGTAGACCAGCGCGTTGCGATAGCCCAAACGCATTGCGCCCAGGTCAAACGGAATCTCAAACGCCGCCTTGGCAGTGAACAGGTGATAGCGACCGTTCCAGTCCTGTTGCTCATAGAGCGCGCCGGGCGTCTTGCTGAGTCCGGGTAGTGAGCCGCGCACACCAGCCTGCGCCGTCAGCTTGCCAAAGCGCAGGTTGGCGCGGTGGGTCAGGCCAAGTTCATAGCTGGTAATTTGCCGGTGCAATTGCTGCAGTTCGGTGGAGGCTACCCAGGCGCGATCCTCACGATTGACCAGGCGAGCGTTGAGCACACTTTTGCTGCGATTGGAGCGACTCACCACGTAATCGAGCCCGGCATCGACGCGTCGGGTGCGCGAGCTGAACGCAATACTGCGCCCCCCGGGGTCTTTGAATAAGGCTTGCTTGCTGTCCCACTCGCTGGCACCGAACGACAGCAGGGCATAGCCTGCGGGTACGTTCCAAGCCAGGCTTTTAGCCGAAGACCCACGGGTGTGGTTATTGAAGTCGGTGTCGGTGATGTAGGTCAGTAGCAGTTGGTCGTAAAGCCCCGCCGGAGAGTCGATGGCGACAATCCCGCCGAGTTGGTGGCGGCCAGTAGCGTCGATACCGCCGTTGTCGGCTGTCAGCAGGCCAAACACCCGGCGTGCCTGCGGCGGTTGCTGGACGATCACATCGCTTTCACCCAGTTCTGCGCCCGGAATCAGATTCAACGTCGTCGCGGCTTGGCCTGGCAGGCGGCGCACATTGTCCAGCGCCTGGTCCAGGTCGCGTACGTTCAGCAATTCGCCTTTTCCCACAGGAAACGCCATGCCCGACCAGCCTAACGCCCCCGGTTGCTGATCGATCTTGCCCACGCGCCCGGGGATAAGCTGGACGATCAAGTGCCCGCTGCTCAGGTCTTGCACCGGTATCAACACTTGGGTGGTGATATATCCGCGAGCCATCAGTTGCGCCGCTACCCAGCGACGATAAACCGTCAACCCTTCGCCACCCACACACTGCCCCAGGATCGCCGGCGCGCGTTCCAGCCAGTCGAAATCATCTGCACCTTTCCATGCCACAGTGCGGATAACGAAACAGGGTGATTCTTCCGGCAGCTTCAGCGCATTGGCGAAGGGCAGGGGCGTTGAGGTCAGTGCATCCGGGGTTCCAAGTGCTTGGGATTGCAAACTTTTCAGTTGGAGATCTTGCTGGCGTTGAGTGCTGGTGACGGTATCGATCGTGCTGGCCGCGCGCGCGACCTGAATCGCCGTAAACAGCCATAGCGTCGTTACATACAGGGTGGTTGCGATGCAGGCGTGGAAGCCGAGCGTGCCGGGCGTTGATTTCATCTGCCTATGCTAAGAAGGTCGAGCGCAAGAAAAAATAAGATGAAGCTCGGCGACCCAAGGACGTTACTGACAATGGGGTGGCCGCCGTCGTATAGGCTCTGCGATAAATCGTACGAATGGCCTAACGTCCCGAGGGTAACCAAAGGAGGTTATCGTCACGCATCCGCCGCCAACCTAGACTTCACGCACGTTCTTCACTCGACTATTGAGAGTTAAAACATGCGTTTACGAGACCTAGGCATCACCATTGGCACGGGCACCCCTGGGGCGTTCAACGCCATTACCGACGTGCCCGGCGTGCGCGTCGGCCATCACACCCTCAATGCTGAAAGCGCCAACGGCTCGATGCATACCGGTGTGACCATCATCGAGCCGCGCCCCGTCGCGGCCCATCTGGCGCCGTGCTTTGCCGGCGTTCACGTACTCAACGGCAATGGCGACGCCACCGGCCTGGAGTGGATTCGCGAAGCCGGTTTGTTGACCACACCCATTGCCTACACCAACACCCACAGTGTAGGTGTGGTGCGTGATGCACTGGTGGCCGCCGAGCGCGAGATGGGTAAGCAACACACCTATTGGTGCATGCCGGTGGTGCTGGAAACCTACGATGGCATTTTGAGCGATATCTGGGACCAGCACATCACTGCCGAGCATGTGTACGCCGCATTGGCGAATGCACGCAGCGGCCCGGTGCAGGAAGGCTGTGTGGGCGGCGGCAACGGTATGATCTGCCATGAATTCAAGGGCGGGATTGGTACCTCGTCTCGCGTCTTGAGTACAGCGGAGGGCGGCTGGACGGTTGGCGCACTGGTGCAGGCCAACTACGGTGTACGCAGCGCCTTGCGCGTGGCGGGTTATCCAGTGGGCAGCGTATTGCAGGACACGCCTTCGCCTTATGACGGGCCGGTGATTGTCGGCGTGCCTGGCATGGGTTCCATCGTGATCACCATCGCCACCGACGCGCCCTTACTGCCCCATCAATGCACGCGCCTGGCACAGCGCGCGAGTATCGGCTTGGCGCGGGTCGGTGGCGGCACCGAGGACGACAGCGGCGACATCTTCATTGCGTTCTCGGTGGGCAATACCGGCTTGCCGGTTGCCAATCTCGGGCAATCCGGCCCGGCGACCACGGCCTTGCAGATGGTCAATAACGACTACATCTCCGCGTTATTTGTGGCCGCGGCAGACGCCGTCGAAGAGGCAATCCTCAACGCTCTGTTAGCCGCCAACGACCTTAAGGGCCGTGGCCGGCAAGCGCTGGCGCTCAAGCCGGAACAACTGCTGGCAGCGATGGCGAAGGTGGGCTGGACGGCCCCGGTTCACTCCTGAGCCTGAAGGAACAACAGGAACAGCTCGGACTGGGATTTGATCCCCAGCTTGTTGTACATATGCTTGCGGTGAACCTTGACCGTTTCGGCAGAGATCGCCAGCTTGCGGGCGATCTCTTTGTTTGAGCAGCCGCTGAGCATCAGT
>NZ_VBVZ01000426.1 GCF_005863185.1 Pseudomonas edaphica | reverse complement strand
CCCCTGCTTGACAGCCCCTTCGCCCAGCTCGACCTGATTCGCCAGCCTGAGCAACACAATGACCCGTTGCAGGCCTTTGATGCTGCCGATGAGTACCTGCTCAGCTACCTGGCCGAGCAGCAGCCCGGCGCTGCTACCCGCGTGCTGGTGCTCAACGACAGCTTCGGCGCCTTGGCGGCCAGCCTCGAAGGCCGGGTGCACGTGACGTCCAGCGGTGACTCGTTTCTGGCAGCCCAGGGTCTGGAGAAAAACCTGGTGCGCAATGGCAAAGCTTTTGATGCCGTAGCATTCGTCCCCGCCAGCCAGGTCCCGACCGGGCCGTTCGACCGCGTGCTGATCCGCGTGCCAAAGACCCTGGCCCTTTTGGAGGAGCAGTTGATCCGCCTGCAAGGGCAACTGGCGCCAGGCGCCCAGGTGATTGCCGGCGCGATGGTCAAGCACCTGCCACGGGCGGCGGGCGAGTTGCTGGAGCGCTATATCGGCCCGATGCACGCGTCCCTTGCCCTGAAAAAAGCCCGTTTGCTGATCGCCACGGTGGACGCCCGCCCGGCCGCCGTCTCGCCCTACCCTACCCGCTACACCCTGGACGCACCGGCCATCGAGCTGTTGAACCACGCCAACGTGTTCTGCCGCGAAGGCCTGGACATCGGCACCCGTGCCTTCCTCCCGCACCTGCCAAACAATCTCGGCAGCGCCCGCGTGGCGGACCTGGGCTGCGGAAACGGCGTGTTGGCAATCGCCAGTGCCCTGCAAAACCCCGACGCGCAGTACACCCTGGTGGATGAGTCCTACATGGCCGTGCAGTCGGCGGTCGAAAACTGGCAGGCTGCCTTCGGTACGCGCGATGTAAGCGTACGCGCCGCCGATGGCCTCGCCGGCCAGGAAGCCCAGTCACTGGACGTGGTGCTGTGTAACCCGCCGTTCCACCAGCAGCAGGTGGTCGGCGACTTACTGGCCTGGCGCATGTTCCAGCAGGCGCGCGAAGCCCTGGTAGTGGGCGGTGCCCTTTATATCGTCGGCAACCGCCACCTGGGTTATCACAGCAAATTGGCGCGTTTGTTCCGTGGCGTTGAACAAGTAGCCGCCACGCCGAAGTTCGTCATTCTCAAAGCCCGCAAATAAAAAAGCCCTCGTAGCGAGGGCTGGAAAACCGGGCCGCAAAGCCCGGATCGGGATATCAGTGAGTGGTCAGGCCGGCGGCATTCATGAACATGCGCATCAGGCTGGCCACGACGAACAGGGCCAGCACGCTGCCGGTCCAGATCATCGCCAGCCACCCCAGGCGCCGCCATAACGGTTGTTTCTCGGCCTGTTCAATCTCGTGTAACGAAGGTTTGCCGGACATACAACGACCCTCCTAGTGGTAGCCGTCTTCGTGGGTGACCTTGCCGCGGAACACGTAGTAGCTCCAGAAGGTGTAGCCCAGGATAAACGGGATGATGAACAACGTGCCCACCAGCATGAAGCCCTGGCTCTGCGGTGGAGCAGCGGCGTCCCAGATCGACACGGAAGGCGGAATGATGTTCGGCCACAGGCTGATGCCCAAGCCGCTGTAGCCGAGGAAGATCAGCACCAGCGTCAGCAGGAACGGCGTGTAGTGGGCATTACGCGCCACGGCGCGGATCAACCCGTACATGGTCACCAGCACCAGAATCGGCACCGGCAGGAACCAGAACAGGTTCGGCAGGGTGAACCAGCGTGAAGCGATTTCCGGATGCGCCAGCGGCGTCCACACACTGACGATACCGATCACTGCCAGCACCACAAACGCCAATGGCCGCGCCAGGTTGTGCATCTGCTCCTGCAACTTGCCTTCGGTTTTCATGATCAGCCAGGTGCAGCCGAGCAAGGCATAGGCGACCACCAATGCAACGCCACAGAACAGGGTGAATGGCGTAAGCCAATCCAGCGAGCCGCCGGCAAACTGGCGATTCACCACCGGAATGCCATCGATAAACGCCCCCAGTGCCACCCCCTGGAAGAACGTCGCGGCGATGGAGCCACCGATAAACGCCTTGTCCCAGAGGTGACGCTTGTCGTCCTTGGCCTTGAAGCGGAACTCGAAGGCCACGCCCCGGAAGATCAGCCCGATCAGCATCAGGATCAGTGGCAGGTACAACGCCGACAACACCACCGAATAGGCCAGCGGGAACGCGCCGAACAGCGCCGCGCCGCCGAGTACCAGCCAGGTTTCGTTGCCGTCCCATACCGGCGCGACGGTGTTCATCATCACATCGCGGTCGACTTTGCCGGGGATAAACGGAAAGAGGATGCCGATGCCCAGGTCGAAACCGTCCATCACCACGTACATCATGATGCCGAAGATGATGATCACGGCCCAGATCAGCGGAAGATCAATACCCATCTCAATTCCCCTTGTGCTGGATGTGGGTGTGGTCGTCGTCGCTGCCATCATCGGCGGCGGACAACGGACGGGCCGGTGTACGTTTCTGGCCAGGGCCACCATGGGTTGGCTCGCTGCCCTCGTGGGTCTGCGGGCCTTTGCGCACCAGGCGCATCATGTAGCCCAACCCGGCGCCGAACAGCGCGAAGTACACCACCACAAACAGCACCAGCGTAATGGTCATCTGCGCCAGGCTATGCCCGGAGGAAGCATCCGCCGTGCGCATCAACCCGTAGACCACCCACGGCTGGCGGCCGATTTCGGTGGTGAACCAACCGGCAAGAATCGCGATCAGGCCGGACGGGCCCATCCACAACGCCAGGTACAGGAACGGCTTGGACGTGTACATCTTGTCCCCCCGGCGCAGCCACAGGCTGAACAGACCGGTGAAGATCATCAGGAAGCCCAGGCCGACCATGACCCGGAACGACCAGAACACAATGGTCGAATTGGGGCGATCCTCAGGCGGGAACTCCTTGAGCGCCGGCACCTGCTTGTCCAGGGAGTGGGTCAGGATCAGGCTGCCGAGGTACGGAATTTCGACCGCGTATTTGGTTTTCTCGGCCTTCATGTCGGGCCAGCCGAACAGGATCAGCGGCGTCGGCTCATTGCCGATATTTTCCCAGTGGCCTTCAATCGCGGCAATTTTCGCCGGTTGGTGCTTCAAGGTGTTGAGGCCATGGAAGTCACCGATCACCGCCTGGATAGGCGCCACGATCAGGGCCATCCACATCGCCATCGACAGCATGGTGCGGATCGCCGGGTTGTCCTTGCCGCGCAACAAGTGCCAGGCCGCCGAAGAGCCGACGAAGAACGCCGTGGCCACAAAGGCTGCCGTGGCCATGTGCATCAGGCGATAGGGGAACGACGGGTTGAAGATCACCGCCAGCCAGTCGGTAGGAATCACCCGGCCATCGATAATTTCAAAGCCTTGCGGCGTCTGCATCCAGCTGTTGGAAGCCAGAATCCAGAAGGTCGAAATCAGCGTACCGACGGCCACCATCACCGTGGCAAAGAAGTGCAGCTTGCGCCCCACCTTGTTCCAGCCGAACAGCATCACCCCGAGGAAACCCGCCTCCAGGAAGAAGGCCGTGAGCACTTCGTAGGTAAGTAGCGGTCCGGTAACGGCGCCGGCAAAGTCCGAGAAACGGCTCCAGTTGGTACCGAACTGGTAAGCCATGACCAAGCCCGAAACCACCCCCATGCCGAAGTTGACGGCAAAGATCTTCGACCAGAAATGGTAGAGGTCACGGTAGGTGTCGTTGTGAGTCTTGAGCCACAAGCCTTCCAGCACCGCAAGATAACTGGCCAGGCCGATGGTGATCGCCGGGAACAGGATGTGAAACGAGATGGTGAACGCGAATTGAATTCGGGCGAGATCTAGCGCCTCCAAACCGAACATAAGTCTTCCTCTGTCAGGTAATACCGGCTGCTGGCGGGAGCCTGCACCCACTGCCCCCACGGATATGGAGTGTGGCGAATTTCAATTCGTTTCTTTTTTTACCCATCACGTAGGGATCCTGGCCTTGCGGCCGCCAGATCAATCCCGGGGCCGGTTTTGATCTGGATCAAGCATTGCTCAAAGAGTAGTCCCATTTTCGGACGAAAGCCGTGTGGTTCATTGACGCGTGACAGGTTGTCTCAGCTCAGTTCTTGCAACTATTTGTTACAGCTTGATGCTAATCTGCCTGCACCCTCTGCTCCAGACCTGACTTCCCGATGCCCAGTGAACCCGCATTGCTGTTGCGCCACCACCGCCCTTTCATCGCGTTCTGGCTGGCCCGGATCTTTACCGCCAGCGGTTTCCAGATGCTTACCGTGGCCATCGGCTGGAACCTCTATCAACTGACTGGCAATGTGCTGGACCTGGGCCTGGTAGGCCTGGTGGAGTTCATTCCGCGCGTTCTGTTCATGTTGCACACAGGCCACGTGGCCGATCGCTATGAGCGGCGCAAAGTCGCCGCCATCTGCCAGACCGTGCAGGCATTGATTGCCTTGTCCCTGGCCATCGGCGGCCTGACCGGCAACGTGACCCGCGAGATGATCTTTATCCTCGCGTTCCTGCTCGGCGCCGCACGCTCGTTTGAGATGCCCACCACCCAGGCGCTGCTGCCGAGCATCGTGCCGAGCGCGCTGTTCCCGCGTGCCGTGGCCTCGTCGCAATCGGCGCAGCAACTGGCCACCATCGTCGCGCCAGCGTTGGGCGGCTTGCTCTATGCGTTTGGCAGCGTGTGGGTGTATGGCCCACCCGTGGTGCTGTACCTGATCGCCTGCGGGCTGACCCTCAACCTGCCCGCGCGCCAGACACCGCTCAATAAAGCCAAGGCCACGATGGATTCGCTGCTGGCCGGGATCCGCTTTATTCGCAGCCGCCCGGACATTCTCGGCGCCATTTCGCTGGACCTGTTTGCCGTACTGCTGGGCGGCGCCACAGCGTTGCTGCCGGTGTTCGCCAAGGACATCCTGCTGACCGGCGCCTGGGGCCTGGGTCTGTTGCGTTCGGCGCCAGCGGTGGGCGCGTTGTTGATGTCGCTGTGGCTGGCGAGGTTCTCGGTAGACCGGCATGTCGGGCGCGTGATGTTTACCGCCGTCGGTGTGTTTGGCGTGGCAACCATTGCGTTCGGCCTGTCGACGTCGTTCTGGTTCTCCTTGGCGGTGCTGGTGGTGCTGGGCGCGGCGGACATGATCAGCATGGTGATCCGCGCTTCGTTCGTGCAGTTGGAGACCCCGGATGAAATGCGCGGGCGGGTCAGTGCGGTCAACGGTCTGTTTATTGGCGCATCCAATCAACTGGGCGAATTTGAATCGGGGATTACCGCCCATTGGTTCGGCACCGTGCCCGCCGTGGTCATGGGCGGGATTGGTACGCTGTTGGTGACGGGGGTGTGGATAAAGCTGTTTCCGACCCTGGCCAACCGCGATCGGATGCATGTGCCGGTGGAGGAAGCCAAGCTATAAGCCGGTTGAAAAACAGGCAATGTGGGAGCTGGCTTGCCTGCGATAGCTATCTGTC
>NZ_VBVZ01000425.1 GCF_005863185.1 Pseudomonas edaphica | reverse complement strand
GGTGTATTGGGTGGTGATCAGCGCCCCCTTGACCACGGCTTTGCCGGTGCCCAGGCGGGTGTCGGTGATCTGGAGTTCATCGTTGCTCATGGGGCTCTCGTTGGATGAGTTAAGACTGGGGTTTTCCCAGAATAAAATGAGCTTGGCAAGTGCGCCCTCGCCACACCCTTATGCCGATCGTTCCTTACAGCCAATGCCAGAACCGGCTCCAGAACCCGCGGCCCAAATCATCCTTACAGCGCGCATATTGCGCCGCGTACATCTGCGAGCGCGCCTGCACCTTGCTCGCCACCGGCGGCAGCCAGGCTTTGGCCGCATAGGTACGCTGGCGATAGCCGCCCCAGCCTTCGTGGTAGTTCAGGTATTGGCCGTAGGCGTCGTATTTGTACACGCCGTTGATGGTGTAGGTCTTGTCCATGTACCACCCCACAAAGTCGATGGAGTCATCGAAATCCTGACGGCTCGCACCGCTGCGGCCGGTGCTCTTGCGGTAGTCGTTCCACACTTCATCCTTGGCCTGGGAATAGCCTTCGGCGGTGGACACGCGCCCCCAGGGGATGATCCATAGCAGGTATTTGCGTGGTGTCTTGGCATCCTGGCGGAAGCCCGACTCTTGATACATGATCGCGAACGGCACCTGGATCGGCACGCCCCAGCGCTTTTGCGTGACCTTGGCGGCGTCGTACCAGTCATCTTTTTCACGGAAGATGCCGCAGATGTCGTTTGGCGTGCGTGGCGGCGAAGTACCGCACGCCGCCAACAGGGAGGTGAGTAATAACAGTCCGACAGCTTTGCCTGCGCTCAAGGGGCACCTTTGCGTGATACACGTAAAAAGCCGGTATTTTACGCATTCATTCGAGCGCAGGGGGTAGCGAGTTCACTCCATAACCAGCTTCCACAGGCGGCATCCATGCCGCACATGCTCAGCTTAAGCCAACGGCACGCGACGCGTGGTCAGCGCGGTACGACCCACAAAGAAGCTCAAGGCTGCACCCAGCAGCAACATGGCCAAGGTGCTCCATGCAGCGCGGGACAGCTGCTTAGCCGCTACTTCACCGGCTTCACGGGCTTTCTGTTCGGCTTGCTGTTTCAGCTCATCGACCTTCTGCATGGCTTGCTGATAAGCCTGGGCATAGTTGTCGACGATCTGCGTGGCTTCGGCTTTGCTCTTGCCGGTACGGGCGGCCACGATGTTGACCAGCGCGTCTTTGTCCGCAGCATTCAACGCAGGCTCGCCGGAGGCTTTGACGCGTTCGAACCACTGCTTCAACTCATCACCGGCCTGGGCAGGGTTGGTCGCGGCGTCCTTGGCCGATTGCTTGCCGTCGGCGGCGGCCTGGTCGGTTTTCTGCTCGACGTTGGCAGGGTCCAGCTCAGGCTTGCCGCTTTGCTTGAGCAAGGTGTCGAGTTGGCCTTGCAGGCTGTTCCAGTCCAGTTGGATACCCTGCTCGTTCAACTGCTGCTTGATGCTGTTGCCGATCCCAGGCGCAGCAGCGGCGATACCACTGCCGGCGGCGGACAAGCCTTTGCCTACTACGTTACCGGCGGTGCCGACCACGCTGGCGGCCAGGCCAGCCAGCAGCCAGGTGGTGAGCAAGGTGGTGAAGGTCCAGGTCAATACGCCGTGCAAGCCGCCACGGTCCGGTGCAGTGCGCCCGGCCACAAAGGCGCCGAGGCCGACAGCCACCAGGGTTGAGACAAACAGCCAGATCCCGGCGCCGGTGCCGAAGCCGCTCAGGGGGTTGCCCGCTTCCATCGGGTTGACGGCACTGGCGCCGATGGCCGTGCCGAGCACGCTGAGTACCAGGTAGGTCACCAGGGCAATTGCACTACCGGCCAGCACAGAGCTCCAGGACACGCGAAACGGTGAACGGTTGGTTTCATAGACAGTTGTCATGATTAATCCTTTGAGTGGTTGACCGTATCAGTCTGGCGAGACCGCTGCCGGTCGTCCCCGCTCAAATGCACCAGAGCATCTGGTGCATTCGCACCCCGCAACGGGCACTCTGTGTGCACTATCCTGATGCCTGGGTGTCGTACCCTTCATGCGCCCATCCCCGGAGAGACCATGACCCAGGACGTTCTTGCCAAAGAAACCAACCGCCGCCAATTGCAGCAGATCATCTCCGGGTTATCGGACGGTGTGATCCTGGCCGAAGTCGACCAGACCATTCTGTGGGCCAACGAAGCCGCGCTGGCCATGCACGGGGTCAGTGAGGTCGAGCAGCTCGGCGCCAATACCGAGCAATACGCCAAGCGCTTTGCCTTGCGCTATCGCAACAACCACCCCTTGCCGCTGGACAGCTACCCGCTCAGCCGAATCGCAGCCGGTGAAGAATTCAGCGATGTGGTGGTGGAAGTCACCCCCGTTGACGACGAGGACCGCAGTTGGGTGCATCGCTTGCGCAGCCTGGTGCTGACGGACGCCAACGGTGAACCGGAACTGCTGGTGCTGATCCTCAGCGACGCCACCGAATGGGCCAGCGCCGAGCAGCGCTTCGAAAAAACCTTCAACGCCAACCCGGCACCCGCGGTGATCTGCCGCCTCAGCGACCTGCGCTACATCAAGGTTAACCAGGGTTTCCTGGAGATGACCGGTTACAACCGCGATCAGGTCATCGGCAAATCCGTCTATGAACTGGATGTACTGGAACACGCCGATCGCAAGGACCTGGCCATTCAGCGCCTGAGCGAAGGTGCGACCATCCCGCAGATGCAGGCTGAACTGCGCCTGCCCGAGGGCGGCAGCAAACTGGTGATTGTCGCCGGCCAGCCGTTGGACATGAACGAGGAAGACTGCATGCTGTTTTCCTTTACCGACCTGGAGCCAAGGCGCAAGGCAGAAATCGCCCTGCGCCAGAGCGAAGAACGGTTCGCCAAATCCTTCCGCCTGACGCCGGTGCCGACCCTGGTGTGCAACGCCGCCAACCGGCAAGTGGTGGACATCAACGAAGCGTTCATGAACATCACCGGTTACATCAGCGAAGAGCTGATCGGCAAGAACGTTGAGGACATCAACTTCATCGACAGCGCCCCTGCTGGAGCGCAGTTGTTCGCCACCCTGGAAAAAGCCGGCAACCTCGAAGGCCAGGACCTCAAGGTGCGCAAGAAAGGCAACGAGGTGATCGACTGCGTGGTCTCCGCCGACACAGTGATTATCGAGGACGTGCCCTGCTACCTGTTGGTGCTGATGAACATCACCGAACGCAAACGCTCGGAGCTGGAGCTGGTGGCGGCCATTGAGGAGGTGATGCAAGACGCCTCCTGGTTCAGCCAGACCCTGATCGAGAAACTGGCCAACGCCAAGAGCGTCAACAGCCCCAACCTGCCGAACGTAGCCTTCACCGACCTTACCGCCCGTGAGCGTGATGTGCTGGGTTTGATCTGCGAAGGCCTGGCCGACAAGGAAATTGCCTCGCGCCTGAAGCTTGCGCCCAACACGGTGCGTAATCATGTGGCCACGGTGTACTCCAAACTCGGTGTGCACAGCCGCAGCGCGGCCATTGTATGGGCCAGGGAGCGCGGCTTGTTTGCCGGCGAACTGCGCGTCAAAAGCAAACCATAGAGTGCAAATGCACTAGTGCGACCAGTGCAAATTCGCCTTATTGCGCTGGCGTACGCTGCTTAACCTTGAAGGGTGGGCACAGGGCCTTTGGTCCCGTGCCGTAATGGTTTGATCTCTTCCAAGGAAAGCACGATGAAAAGCGAACAAGTCAAAGGCGCCGTAGAGAAGGTTGCCGGCAAGGCCCAGGGTTTTATCGGCGACCTCACCGGCGATGAACAATTGCAGGCTGAAGGTGTGGCGCGTCAGGCCGCAGGTCAACTGCAGCAAACGTACGGCGACGCGCTGGACACTGTCAGTGATTTTGCCAAAAACAAACCCCTGGCTACCGTGGCTGTCGTCGCCGCTATCGGCCTGCTTGTGGGCCTGTTGCTGCGTCGTCGTTGAGGAGGCCGAGGCCCATGTTTACCCTCTCTCAACTGCGCAACTGCATCGAAGAAGGTTTGTCACCGCTGACCTGCGAGTTCACCCTGTGCCGGGACGCGTCCCTGACCCTCAAGGTCTACGACGCCGAAACCGGCCGTGTTGATCTGGTGGTGACAGGCATCAGCACCAACCGGCTGCAAACCGCGCAAGAAGTGGCCAAGATGGTTGAAGAGTTGCGCTACGAACTGCAAAGCAACAACGTCGGCAAGCTCACACTGGATGATCTGCCTTCAACGACGGCCCAATGAAAATGAAGGCAGGCTGATCTCCAGGTCGACCTGGGTGACGCCGAGGCCGAAGTGATAGGTGAGGTAACACGACCGGTGTGGCCGGTTACCTTAACGCAAGAGCGAGGAAAACAGACCGATCACCGCTTGACGGGGGTGATCTCAAGAATGGTGCCGTTGGTGGTTTTGAGCAGCACAAACTTGTCACCCACCCGCGCCCATTGGCTGTCTGCCTCAGGCTGCTTGAGGCCGCGTTTTTTCCAGTCGCTGACCGCCGATTCCTTGCGCATCAGGATATCCGGGGCGCGATCACCTTCTTTCAGATCCCGCGTATTGATGCTGGAAGGCTGCACGGTTTCCTGGGGTGTATCACCGGCCTGCACGACAAAGCTGACGGTGGACAGGCCAGCGGTGAGCAGCAGGCAAGCGGCTAGGGTCTTGGACTTCATGGGTGCTCCTTCAATGAATGATGCGTACCCAGGTTCCGACCGCAGGCGCATGGAATCATTCAAGTTTGCACCCTTCTTGTGGCAAGGGAGCTTGCTCCCTCGCCACAAGGGCGCCGGGTCTATAACCAGGCTGCGTCCCAGAGCGGATAATCGCCGATATGTTCAGCCAACCCAGCGCGCAATGGGTTGCCAATTATGTAGCGTGCGATCTTTATAAGATCCTCCTCAGCGCGCGCTGCGCGATCATGGTACCCGCACTGCCGGAACGCGCCCCGTGCATGACAGGCTCGATTGATGGTCAATGTGCTGCGCGACTTCACCCTTTTCATCACTTGCGGCAACGATGCGGCTCTGAGTTCAAATAGCCAACGGAAATGGTCTGGCATGATGACCCAAGCCAAAGAGTTAACCATCTCAAGGTCATGAGCCTGTTTGAACTCTGCCACCAACAACCGCCCCAAGCGAAAATTGGCAAACACCGGGCGGCGCTGATAAACCACGGCAGTTACCAAGTAAGCCCGACCCGCCTCTGAATAACGGCCACGTCGCAATAGGTGAGAATTGGGTTTCTGAAGCAATCCTTTGCTCTGCGATTGAATGAATGATCCATTTACCCTAGCAAGCCACGGCAATACCTCCGTTCAATTCAGTTTCCCAATATGTCCCCCCCACTGTGGCGAGGGAGCTTGCTCCCGCTGGGCTGCGCAGCAGCCCCAAAAAGGCTGGCCGAGTAACACCTGAACGAACGCAGTGGATCGA
>NZ_VBVZ01000424.1 GCF_005863185.1 Pseudomonas edaphica | reverse complement strand
CGGGGTCTTTTAAGCCTGCGGGAATCTGCTCCCAGCCCTAGGGTTTGTAACCCTCCACCACCCCGGCTTTTTGCGCTTGTAAACCGAACGTCACGCCGTAGTACACGACGTCAGCGACCGGGGCGGCCTTTTCCGCCACCAGTTGCGCCAGCGACTGGCCGGAGTTCTTGTTGTCCAGCGGCACCTGTACGCCAGTGCTGGCGGCGATGGCCTTGAGCTGCGTGCCCCAGTCGGCCCAGTCCGGCGGGCAGTTGTAGCAAATCGCGGTTTCGGCGGCCTGGGCCAGGCTGGCCACACCGCACAACAACACAGCGGCCAGGGTTTTACTGAATGCGCGCATCGAGGGGCTCCTCATGGGGTTGAGTGCTTTCGCCAGGCCGGATATGGCAAGGCAAGCAATGGGAAATCGGGGCGTTACCGGCGATTTGCGCCAGCAGTTGGTCAATCACCGTGCTGGCCAGCAGTGCAATGGGCTGCACCACGCTGCACAGGGTCGGGTGCATCTGGGTGCCAAGGGAGATACCGTCAAAGCCCATCACCGACAGTTGCTCGGGCACATTCCAGGCATTGCGGCGCAGTTCGGCGATCAGGCTGATGGCCAGGAAATCGTTAGAGCACACCAACGCCGTGGGCGCGTCCGGGCCTTGCAGATACGGCTGGATCGCGGCAAATTCGGCCTGGGTGTGCGCCGGCATTTCGATCACGGCGCGCGGTTGAAGGCCATACGCTTTCATCGCATCGCAATACCCGGCGTAGCGCAGTCGCGCACGGTCCGATTGCAAGGCGGGCCCGGCGACCATGCTGATGCGTCGGTGCCCGGCCTCAAGCAAATACCGCGTGGCCAGCGCCATGCCCGCGCGGTTATCAACCGACACCGCGCTGTAGCCGGGGTTGCTCGGCTGGTGGTAAGCCAGCACAAACGGGGTTTGCTCCATAGCCAGGCTGTTCAGCACGCTGCTGCTCTCGGCGTCGGTGACGGTCAGCACCAAGCCATCCACACGCTGGCGCAGCAGCTCTTCGACCACCACGCTTTCGCGCTCGCAGCTGTAATCGGTGGTCGCCAGCAACAAGCTGTAGCCACGCAGCCGCGCTGCGCGCTCCATGGCCTGGAACTGTTCGGCAAACACCGGGTTGAGCAGGTTGGGCACCACCACACCGATCAGATGGGTGGTTTGCAGGCGCAACTGGCGGCCGAGCAAGTTGGGCCGAAAACCCAGCTCACGGGCAGCAGCGAACACCTGCTCACGGGTGGCCTCGCGCACCTGCTCCGGGGAGGCGAAGGTGCGGGCGGCAGTGGCGCGGGATACACCGGCCAACTGCGCAACGTCTTTCAAATCAGTCATTGTCACTCGCTTGAGATCGATCTCATTGGCGAGGACAGTAACGGGGGAATGTGGCAGGACGGTGCCAGGGAGATGACGGTTTAATGGCAGCCAGGGTTCACGAGAATGTCTTTATTGCGACGTAGGGTTCAGCAAATCCGCCCGCTAACCTTTCGATCTGATCCAAGTGCGGGCACAATGCGTGTCCTTTTTTGGCAGGCACCGCCGCAGGCTCTCAAAAATGATCAAAACGCCGTACTACCTCATCGATAAACAGAAGCTTCTGGTCAACATGCAGAAGATTGCTTACGTGCGCGAGCAGTCCGGCGCCAAGGCTTTGCTGGCGCTCAAGTGCTTTGCTACCTGGTCGGTGTTTGACCTGATGCAGCAATACATGGACGGCACCACCTCGTCGTCGCTGTATGAATTGAAGCTCGGTCGCCAGAAGTTCGAAGGTGAAGCGCACGCCTACAGCGTGGCCTGGGCCGATGACGAAATCGAAGAGATGCTGGAGAACTGCGACAAGATCATCTTCAACTCCATCAGCCAACTGCAACGTTTTGCCGAACGCAGCGAAGGCAAGACCCGCGGCCTGCGCGTCAACCCGCAGGTGAGCAGCTCCGACTATTTGCTCGCCGACCCGGCGCGCCCGTTCAGCCGCCTGGGCGAATGGGACCCGGTGAAGATCGAAGGCGTGATTGATCAAATCTCGGGCTTCATGTTTCACAACAACTGTGAGAACGACGACTTCAGCCTGTTCGACAAAATGCTCGGCACCATCGAAGAACGCTTCGGCGCGCTGCTGCACAAGGTCGAGTGGGTCAGCCTTGGCGGCGGCATCCACTTCACCGGTGAAGACTATGCCGTGGACGCGTTCTGCGCGCGCTTGAAAGCGTTCTCCGAGCAGTACGGCGTGCAGGTGTATCTGGAACCGGGTGAAGCAGCGATCACCAACAGCGCCTCGCTGGAAGTCACCGTGCTCGACACCCTCTACAACGGCAAGAACCTCGCCGTGGTAGACAGCTCCATCGAAGCTCACCTGCTGGACTTGCTGATCTACCGCCTCAACGCCAAATTAGCGCCGAGCGACGGCGAACACACCGTGATGGTGTGCGGCAAATCCTGCCTGGCCGGGGACATCTTCGGCGAGTATCAATTTGATCGTCCGCTGGCCATCGGCGATCGGCTGTCGTTCATCGACACCGCAGGCTACACCATGGTCAAGAAAAACTGGTTCAACGGCCTGAAAATGCCGTCCATCGTAGTGAAACAACTCGACGGTACAGTCGAGGTGGTTCGTGAATTTGGTTACGACGACTACCTGTCCAGCCTTTCGTAAGCTGGCGGATAAAGGAGAGATAAAGCAATTGAAAAAGAACGTTCTTATCATTGGTGCAGGAGGTGTCGCCAAGGTGGTGGCCCACAAGTGCGCGCAGCACAACGACGAACTCGGTCGTATTGCTATCGCGTCGCGCAACATCTCCAAATGCCAGGCCATCATCGACAGCGTCAAGGCCAAGGGTAGCCTCAAGGTGCCCGCCGACATCCAGGCCTTTGCGCTGAACGCTTTGGACGTGGAAGCGACCAAGGCCCTGATCCGCGAGACCGAGTCGCAGATCGTTATCAACGTGGGTTCCGCGTTCCTCAACATGTCGGTACTGCGTGCCTGCATCGACACGGGCGTTGCGTACCTGGACACCGCCATTCACGAAGAGCCGGGCAAGGTCTGCGAGACCCCGCCGTGGTACGGCAACTATGAATGGAACCACCTGGAAGAGTGCAAACAGAAGAACATCACCGCCATCCTTGGCGTGGGCTTCGACCCGGGTGTCGTCAACGCGTATGCCGCGCTGGCGCAGCAACAGCATTTCGACCGCATTGATTCAATCGATATTCTCGACGTCAATGCCGGCAGCCATGGCAAATACTTCGCCACCAACTTCGACCCGGAAATCAACTTCCGCGAGTTCACCGGGCAGGTGTGGAGCTGGCAGAACAGCCAGTGGACCAGCAACACCATGTTCGAAGTCAAACGCACCGACGACCTGCCGGTCGTCGGTTCGCAGAACCTCTACCTTACCGGCCACGATGAAGTGCACTCGCTGTCGAAAAACCTCGACGTGCCCAACGTGCGGTTCTGGATGAGCTTCGGCGAACACTACATCAACGTGTTCACCGTATTGAAAAACCTCGGCCTGCTCTCCGAAAAACCGGTCACCACCGCCGAAGGCCTGGAAGTCGTGCCGCTTAAACTGGTCAAGGCCGTGCTGCCCGACCCGTCTTCGCTCGCCCCCGGCTACACCGGCAAAACCTGCATCGGTGACCTGGTCAAAGGCACCAAAGGCGGCCAGCCACGTGAGATGTTCATCTACAACGTGGCCTGCCATGAAGAAGCCTTTGCCGAGACCGACAGCCAAGGCATCTCCTACACCGCAGGCGTGCCTCCGGTAGCCGCTGCGCTGCTGGTAGCGCGTGGCGAGTGGGATGTGAAACACATGGCCAACGTTGAGGAACTGCCGGCTGAGCCGTTCCTGAAGGCGCTGGACGTGATGGGCTTGCCGACTCGGATTAAAGACGAGCACGGTGATCGGGCTTGGGATGCGATTGCTTGATTAGGTGATTGCTGACCGAACAAAAAAATGCGCCCTCTGGGGCGCATTTTTTGTTTGGAACAAACGCAAATCTCCACCCCAATGAAGATCAACCTGTGGGAGCTGGCTTGCCTGCGATAACGGTCTTCCAGTACCGCATGGGTTGGCAGACACACTGCTATCGCAGGCAAGCCAGCTCCCACATTGAATCTCCGGTGAATGCCAAACAGTTCAAAAACCTGTCAATCCTCACAGGTTACGCCCCGCAAAAATTGCGCTAGCTTAGCCAGTCGAGAGCGCAATCATCGATTGGCTCACCCATTCATCATGAGCGAAAGGACTCGTCCATGAACCGGCCAAAACCCGCAACCCGCAACACTTCGCCGATCAAGCCACGGGCACGAAACCGTTTAGGCATCACCGCCCACCTGCCCCGCTGGGTGTTCGCGCTGCTCATTGCACTCTGCACCCTTGGCGCACTGCAAGACCGCGTCCGCCGCGTACGGCCGGTGTACGCCGTACTGCTGTGTGTCGGCGTGCTCATGCTGTTATGGGCGGGCTGGATACGCTGGTTTTCGCCTGGTTCAGAGCTCGCAGGTATGACACTCGCCATCAACGAGCGATGAAGATCAACCTGTGGGAGCTGGCTTGCCTGCGATAGCAGTGTGTCAGTCAACCCATGCGGTACTGGAAGATCGCTATCGCAGGCAAGCCAGCTCCCACAGGAGATCGCGTGCGTTCAGATATTTCCCACAGTGGTTTCAGGTTGTCGGTCGGAAGTGGGCTGACTAATCTCTGTGCCGTCGCTGCCAATTCAGCGGCCGGATTTGACCGTCCGACTTTAAAGAGCAACTGCACCCACACCGATCCTGGGCGTTTTTTTTACGCCTGATGTATCGTGTCGCGGCAGCTGTACGCGGGATACCTTCGGGTATGCCGGATTTGCTTCTTTAGCCGGTCGGTCAACCCGCGTATAGCTGCCACCCTAATTCGTTTGACCGCGAATCGTGGCAGCTCCATTTATAAAGGAGCTTCACCATGATCAAAGACAGCCCAAATCCCCCAGGCCAGCCAGACTACGACACCAGCACCCTGCACGAAGTGGCCTACCGTGCGATCGCCCACTACCTCAACTCCAGCAAACCCATTCCCGAGCCCAGCGAAGGCATCTTCACCGTGCGCGCCGACCTGGGCACCGAAACCCTGCTGGTCAACGCTTCCCAGGACTTGGCGTCCATCAGCGATATCGCCAACCACCTGGCGTTTGAAATCGACGGCTCCCAACGCAATGTCGCGCTGGGCATCTGCCGCATGCTCGAAGGTGTGCAACTGCTGGTGGACAAAGCTCTGAACGTAGCGCACCCAGCCGCCTGAAGATCGTTTCCACGCGTTGTGAACGATCAACCTCAAAACCGATGAAGATCAATAGGTGGGAGCTGGCTTGCCTGCGATGACGGCCTTTCAGTACCGCATGGGTTGACTGACACACTGCTATCGCAGCATAGGTATCTACACAAC
>NZ_VBVZ01000423.1 GCF_005863185.1 Pseudomonas edaphica | reverse complement strand
TGATGGAGCACTACGAGAAGTACTGCCTGCCGATCTTCCCGATCAAGAACAACAACTACACCTGCTCGTTCGTGTCCCTGGGCAACAAGGCGTACTTTTTGACTTACCCGCAGGACCGCCCGAAAGACATGCCGGCCTGCTGCATGTTTTCGCCGATGAACCACCCACCGCGCCAGGACTTTATCGAGCACCTGCCCTACAGCGCCGAGCGCAGCAAAAACCTCAACGCCAGCGTGCAGGCCTATGCCCTGGACCTGCAATCACCGTCGGGGCCGATCCTGTTTGGTTATGCCTTCAACAAGCGCCAAACAGGCTCACCACCCTACCGTTCGCCGCAGTCGTTCTTCTTTTCCGGGGACACCAGCGTGGCCAATGCGCCGATCGTGAGCCAGAACTACACCAACTTCCGTATCGCCAAACCCGACCCCAGGCAGACCTGGGACCAAGTGGCTGCGATGTGCCCGTCCAACCCGCCGCCTTGCCAGCTGTTCGAGCCGCCGGCCTCCCAGAGCAACGGCCATAAGGCGCAGTGGAACCAACTGATGCAGCGTAAGCCTTGAGGAAGATCATCATGAAAACACTACTGAGTGTGATGCTGCTGGGGCTGGTCAGCCTGCCGGCCCTGGCGCGCGAAGCACCGCAGCCGTCGACACTGGCCACGCAGCTCAACTGCCAGCCACCCACCAGCGCCCCCGCCGCGAATGCGCCGCAGGACCAGTTCGATCAATACAGCTGGCAGATGTTCGTCGCCCTGAACTGGCCGGCCCAGGACGGGCAGCGTGGCACGCCCAACTGCAACAAACAGCCTGGGGATTCTGGCTACACCGTGTGGCAGACCTACAAGACCGTCAGTGAGATCTTCCTGCCGGGCGCCGCCAACCCTGGGCCGTGGAACAGCCCGCTGACGGCCCGCAGCCTGGGCATCATTAATATCGCTGCGTTGAAGAACAGTTCGCTGGTCAACTCCATCGACCAGGCGGTCGGTGGCTGGCTGATCGACCAGGCGGGCAACCCGACCTACTACGATATCTCGGCCAACCAGGCGTCCTATAACTACATTGTCGGCAACCGCTTCTACAACGCGAAAGTGGTGTCCAGAGCCAACAACATCAGCTTCCCCAATGGGGTGATCGAGATCAAATCGAGCTGGCGTATCCTCACGCCCAGGGACAACGCCAGCCATTACCTGACGCAGATTGCGCGCGTGGCCACGTTCAATAATCAGGGCCAACGCACCGGGGTGACCGAGGCGTATCTGGGGCTGGTGGGCCTGCATATCATTACCAAGGTCAATGGCTACCCGCAGTGGATCTGGTCGACCTTCGAGCAGATCGAAAACGTGCCGCCCAAGGCCAAAGTCAATGGCCAGTGGGTCGATCAGCCGGTGTCCGGTACGGCGTATTCCTACTACACCCCGTTGGCCCCGGCCGCCACGCTCAACCAGTCGCCGTGCAACTGGCAGACCCAGGGCACGCAACTGGTCTGTGTGCCCAAGCCCGGCACCACATTCAAGACGCCGAACCCGCTTAACCGCGTCACGCCGATTGCCGACGCCACAGGCTGGGTGAATGCCAGTTACCAGGCCAACCCCGGCCTGCAACGCAGCGTTTTGAAGTACTACCAGCTGATCACCACCCAGCGCCCGCTGATGCCCAACAACCCGAGCAACCCACTGGGCCAGCCGACACCGTCGCTGTCGGCCAACGTGACCATGGAGAGTTATATCCAGCCCAACAGCAGCTGCATGAACTGCCACTCCATGGCCACGCCGGTGAAGAGCCCGTTCAAGTCTGACTTCTCGTACCTGTTCAAATTTGCCAACCCGCCCGTCACCCCACGCGCCACGGACAAGGAATAGACCATGAGCATCCTCAATGGACCACGACTGAATTTCTGGGGCGGCATCCGCACCGACGTGAGCTTGCCGAACAACTCGCCGACCATCCCGTTCAATGGCAACCCGAACTGGCCGCTGTTCGACCTGACCACCTCGACCCTGGCGCCGGGTGCGCAGTCTTATACCGATGACCAACTGAACAACATGATCAACGCGCCGGCCGGCAACTACTACACCGCCGGCGGCTGGAACCACTATGGCCAGCATGTGGTGGACATGCAGAACGCCTTGATCAGTTCCCAAGGTGTGCCGGGCAACATCAGCACCACCGGCGACCTGATTGGCCAGCCGGTGTATCTGCTCGGTTCGGTAGACCCCGTGACCGGCCAAGGCCCGGTCTCCGGCCCGATGATGGTGGACCTGGACCCCAGCGCCTCGACCACCACGCAGATCTTTGTCGGTGGCCTGCAAATTGGTGGCAACGACAACATCCAGTTGCTGATCCGCAACAATGCGGTGTGCAGCAGTTACGACGTGACCGGCCGCGTGCTCGACCCGGCAAAAATGGACGCACCGGGCTCGTTCCATGCCAGTGGCACGTTCCAGTTGACCTTCCCGCTGAGCAGTATCGTCAGCTGGAACCAGAACAGCGCCGGCCTCAAGGCGATTATCCAGGCGCCGGGGGCGACGGGCATTGTCTTGCGGTTTGTGATGTTTGAGATGTGCCCGCAGATGACCACGGCGCAGTTGGACGCCGATTACGCCGCCGGTAAATATACGCCTAACCCGAGCATCGGCCGGGTGATCGGCACTCTGGCCCCGGCGTTTGCCGGCGAGCTGCTGGGCTGCCAGCCGGGCCGCCAGATAGTCAACCAGGCCACGGGCAACGCCGCCTATGCGGCGCTGGGCAACAACGGTTTGCTGAGCCTCGATATGGTCAACGTCATCCCCAAGCAAACCTTCCGCGCCGTGCGCGATGACATCACCAGCCCCATCGGGCCGAATGCCAATTACGGGCCGGTGACCATTGCCGCCGGTGCCGCGCCGCTGACGACACTCAATCCCACCGCCAGCCCGCTGGTCAATTACTACGTGTATGGCGGTATCGTTGACCTGCCCCTGAATACCAGCCAACAGCAAGCCGTGAGGACCACGGCGCTGAACATCACCGCCCCCAATGCAGTAAACGGTAAAAAACTCAACGCCACCGAAGCGACATACCGGGTGTATGCCGACCAGCGCAATGTGTACCTGGAGGACTACCCCACTGGTTTAACCATCACCTTGCGCGTCAGCTACCTGGGCGGACCGGTGCCCAACGCCACCAAGGTGAGCCTCGCAGCCAGCGCGCCGGGGGCTTACGATCAAAAGCAGTATTTTGACTTCCTTAACTTCCCCACGTCTCTGACCGTGAATGCCGGGCAACAGACGGTGAGCTTCCCGGTCACGCTCAAAAGCGGCAGTGCCGGCCAGGCCGGTTTTGTCGCGCTGACCTGCACGGCCAACGGCGTGGACGATGGCGCCTTCTTCACCAACTTGCGCAAATACGCCCAGACTGATTTCGGCATAGCCAAGGGCAGCACCATCACCTGGGCACAGGTTTACCCGAACGTGTTGCGCTTTCACTACCTGGCCTTCCCCGCCATGTCGCGCTACGTACCGCTCAACCAGCCCGACGCGATCATGGGCGCCAAAAACGCGATTTTAGCGCGCACCTCGGACGCCTACAAAGGCACCACGCTGTTCATGCCGGTCGTGCGCTCGATGTCGCCGGCCCAGCGTGCGTTGCTGCGCGCCTACCTCACCGGCAGCCCATGGCAGCCGCCGCAATAGGAGCACACCCCATGACCTTGCATATTCCGGCGCAGCCCATTGAGGCACTGCACCCCATTACACTGATCGCCGAAGGCCTGCTCAACCCACGCGGCCTGTGCCTGCAAGACGATGGCAGCCTGCTGTTGGCCGAAGCCGGCTCCGGCCTGGCGGACCAGCCCTTCAGCGGCCGCATCAGCCAACTTCAACCCGACCCTGCGCGGCCTGGTGAATACTTGCCCGGCAAAGTCATCGCCCAAGGCTTTCGCAGCATGAACATGCAGGCGCGCATGCTGCGCGATGAAATCATGGGCGTGTCGGACATCGCCTGTGTTAATGGGCGTTGCCTGGCCAGCCTGACCGATTATGTCGGCGGCTCGCAACTGCTCGACCTGCAATACAACCCGCCTGAGCCGGTGTTCCACAGCCGGGGCAATTTGAATGCGCTGTGCTACCACCCCACGCGCCGCAGCTGGCTGGCGGTAAAACCTGATACCAATCAACTGGTGGAGTTCACACAAGGCAGGGACGAACGGGTGCTGGCGCAACTGCCGGAACTCGATCAGGGCCAGGAAGCCGTGCCCGTGACCCTGGTGTACGAACCGCAGACGGATGCAGTGCTGATCAGCCTGTTCTCTGGCGAGCTGCACGGCGACCCGGCGCGCAAGGGCATCGACTTTGCCGACTTTGCCGGCCAAGTGATCCGCGTGCACCCGGCCACCGGGCAGATGGAAGTGGTGATACGCGGCCTGCAATTGCCCACGGGCCTTGCGTTGTGCCCGCGCGGCAGGCTGCTGGTGCTGGAACTGTGCAGCCACCTGCAACAACCGCTGCTGCCGGACTGGAGCGGCGAGCCGCTGCACGGCGGTTATACCCGATTCAGTGGGCGTTTGCTGCGTTGCAACCTGCACACCCGGGAAGTCGAAGTGCTGGTGCGCGGCCTGGATACGCCGTCCAACTTATGTGTGGTACAGGACGCCGTGCTGATCAGCGAAGGCATGGGCCTGGCCGGGCGGCCAATCCCCACGCCCTACAACACAGTGGTGCCATTGAGCGGCAAGATAAGGCGGGTGCCGCTTTGAAACCATGCCCTACGCAGTCAAGCAAGTCGAATCAGAAATCGAGCTGAAGAAAAGCAACCCGTGGCGAGCAGGCTTGCCCTGCGTTGGGCTGCGCAGCAGCCCCAGCCCGCTGTAACTGGCTCACCGAGTCGCCTGATTTGGGGCGGCTTCGCCACCCAACGCAGGGCAAGCCTGCTCGCCACAGTGACAGTGTTCGTCCTTGATTAAAGGGTATCGCGGGTTATTCAAAGACCTTGAAAGCGCTGGCTCTGAAAACGGCCTTATACCGCGTCCTCCAGCAGCAAGACGGTCGCAGGCCCCGCACGAAACGACGGATTGTGTTGGGCCGCTTCCACCATATGAGGGGCGACATGGTGGGCGTCCAATGCAGCCTTTGAAGCCCATTTTTCGATGAGGACAAAGCTGTCGGGGTTGCCCACCACGGGATGCAAATCATAGTTCAGGCACCCGTGCTCGGCCCGCACCTTAGGTGCCAGCGCCTGAAACGCTGCCAACTGCTGCAAGCCCTTGCCGGGCTGGGTATTGATCATCACGACAAGCCGCACTTCATTTGGCATGAACACACCGTCACTTAGGCTGGATAAGGAAGCAGCACAGTACTTGAGCGTGATGCCTGGGTGCAAAAAACATAATTCACATGCGGATTTCACGCGGTTTTCACAGTGGCGCGCCTAGCCTGAACTCAGCTCCTAAGTGAACACCTTTTAAGCC
>NZ_VBVZ01000422.1 GCF_005863185.1 Pseudomonas edaphica | reverse complement strand
CGGTTCATCGTCGAACACATCCAGCGCGGCACCGCCGATACGCCGTTGCTCCAGCGCAGCCACCAGGTCCGCAGTCACCACCACGCTGCCGCGTCCGATGTTCACCAGGTAACCGTTCGGCCCCAGCGCATCCAGGGCATGGCGATCAATCAGGTGGCGGGTGCTGGCCCCGCCCGGCGTGGCCAGGATCAGGAAGTCCGAGGTGCGCGCCAGCTCCACGGCGGTTGCGCAATAGGTGTAGTCCACATCGTCGCGGGGCTGGCGGTTGTGGTAACTCACTTCCATGCCAAAGCCGAGGGCGGCACGTTTGGCAATCTCCATGCCCACTGCGCCGAGACCGAGAATGCCCAGTTGCTTGCCGCCCAGGGAAGGGCGCATCACTTTGGGCCATTCGCTGCGCCGCACCGCCGCGTCAGTCTGGGGAATGCCACGCACCAGTGCCAACAGCAACGCCATGGCGTGGTCAGCCACCGACGGCGCGTTTACGCCGGCGCCGTTGGTTACCACGATCCCGCGATTGCTCGCCGCTTGCAGGTCCACGTGTTCATAGCCGGCGCCGATCACGCAGATAATCTCGAGCAACGGCAGCGCCGCGATTTCCTCGGCATACAGCCCCAGCGGGCCACGGGTGAGCACCGCCTTGATCTGCGCGCCGTGGGCCTTGATCGCCTGGGCACGCTCGGCCGGTGTCGGCGCCAGAATCACATGGAAGTCGTTACTCTCGATGATTTGCAGGTATTCGTTGATGGTTTCAACCAGGACCAGAACAGTGGTGGACATCGGAAGGCTCTTCCTGAAGGGTTTGATAGGAGGAGTATGCGGGATTTGTAAGACGGAACGATTTGTTCGGTCAGAAAAAATCCCGCACAGGCAGTTCTAGAACTCAACATCCTGAGCTTTCACCCGCTTCACAAACGCCCCCGCCAAGGTCGCATTGTGATGCTCGATGATCGCCTTGGCCGGCAAGGTCGGGGTGTCCATGCAAGTATGAGCGTCCTCGGGCAGTATCACCGAAAACCCAAGCTCGGCCGCTACTCGGCACGTGGTGTCGATGCAAAACTGGGTTTTCATGCCGACCACCACCAATTCATCGACCTGTGCCGCCGCCAGTTGTTGCGCCAGGTCAGTGCCCAGGAAGCAGCTGGGGCGGGTTTTGTTGAACAGGTGATCGTGAGCGTCGTCGACGTCGAGGCCATGCCACAGTTGCCATAACGGGCTGCCAGCTTCGATCGGCGAACCTGCCGGGCCGGTGTGGCGAGCGACGAAGATAGCCACGTTGGCCCTGCGTGCGCGCTGGATAAGCTGGTTGATGGTGCCCAGCACGCGCTCACTCTCGAAGGGCTGTTGCGGCCCGTCGTATAAACCGGTTTGCATATCGATGATCAACAGGGCGTTAGCCATGGTCTTGCTCCTTGCAGTGGCCAGCGGGCGGGGCAATAAAAAGGCCCCGTCCATTGCTGGCGGGGCCTTGGGGTGTTTCGGGATGTTTTTAGCTTTCGCACCCACAGCCACCGCCCGACCCGCCATAAGCGGTCGTGGTGGTGGTGCGGGTGAGGCGGCGCTGAATGAGATTCATGGCTCGATCATGCTGGGGCGGGCGCGTGGTTGTCAACGGCGCTGCCATAGCTTCCTCAAAGGGCTGCCGCCACACTGCCATTATTGGGCAGAATCCGCCTGCTGCGCCTGGATTTGCTCTGCTTGCGCGATCGGCCTGAAATCGTAGGTAGGATAGAATTCCGTTGTGTAGGCGCCCCAGGCAGTGCGCTCTATCGCCAGATTGACCTCTACCAGGCGCGAAGCCGGCAGGCGTAGCACGACGATCTGTCCGATGCCCATGGTGACATTCCAACTGACCACTTCAACCCCGGCAGGAGGAAATACCTTGTGAAAGGCTTGCTTCGCCAATTGTGTCTTCAACTCGCTCAAGGGCCGCGACTGATCATGTTTGAGAAACACCGTTAACATGACGGCGTTATCAGCTGTGGCCGCCACAGTGCTTACGCTGGAGGGAGCGGCGGTGTTGGCAGTGGCTGCTGCGGGCAACAGAGCAACAGTCAACAGCACAGGTATTAACAATGATGTGAGGGCGTTACATGGCTTCATCTTGGGCACCTTGCAGTCTATTAATTCAAGCGGCGTAGCATCAGGCGTGAGGGCTGACTAGTTCGACAGCGCAGTTTTTATCGGGCCGATATAAGGCGCATGGACGACATAGATTCGAACAGGAGGGTTGTTGGCAACCATGTCGCGAGGTACTTCGCGCGAGTAGGTGAACTCGTTCTTATCCAGTTTTTCCAGTCGCCTGACCACGGTTTTGGTCGGTCCCACATCGGGCACCAGAATATGGGTATTTTGGTCGCCTGTGACGAGGAAGTAGCCGCCACCGCCATCGGCGTATTTTGAAAGCCCGGTGTCAGCATAGAAGAACTCATAACGGTTGCGCTGTGGGTCCCACATTGAAATGCCCACCACACCGGGGTAGTTGGCCTTGACATCCTTATCCGGGGCACCCTCGATATAGACTTTGGTGGTCAACCATTGTGGGGAAGAGGCCAGCGCCTGGATATCCCGTTCAGGCGCGGTTGGCGTTGCGTAACTTTCGCTGGATTTAAATAGGCCGATAAGACACAGACCAGTTAATACAATACTGAGTGTTTTCATTCTTGAATTCCTGAGGCTGCTGGCTAAGAGCGCGGCATAATGTTTGTGCGAGGGACGCGGCGATCTTAGTGTGTGCTCTGGCGGCGGCTCAATGGTTATGTATGGTCTTGTAATAGTTAATGATCTATTTCAGTGGAAATATTATTTAGATGTAGGCTGTGTCTGCTTTAAATGTCGGATACTTCTTGGAAGTTGCTTCTTTTGACGGATTTTTGGCAACGCCATAACCTTTCGCAGCCCACGAAAGCTGCCGTCCGCCACCCTCCTTGAATTGCTGCGCCGCTCAACCATTCCTCAGCTAAGTCTTTGCTTATTCGAGAGAATCCCGGACAATCCGGCCCCTTCTATGGTCGAGGCGCTGCCTGTCAGGTTTTTCTGACTCGCCCCGGCCGTGTAAATGCGGAGATCCGACCGGATGAATGATCAGGCCAATAGCGTCGACGAACGCTATGCAACGACACCTGCAACCCTCACAAGCTGGAGCCGCCAGGACACCACCTGGATGCTCGGCCTGTTCGGCACCGCTATTGGCGCCGGTACTTTGTTTTTGCCGATCAACGCCGGCCTGGGCGGCTTCTGGCCCTTGGTGATCCTGGCATTGCTGGCGTTCCCGATGACGTTCTTCGCTCACCGTGGCCTGACGCGCTTCGTGCTGTCCGGCCGTGCCGGCTCTGACATCACCGACGTGGTTGAAGAGCATTTCGGCCTCAAGGCCGGTGCACTGATCACCTTGCTGTACTTCTTCGCCATCTTCCCGATCCTGCTGATCTACAGTGTGGCCCTGACCAACACCGTCAGCAGTTTCATGGAACACCAACTGCACATCATGCCGCCGCCACGGGCGATCCTGGCCTTTGTGCTGATCCTCGGCTTGCTGGCCGTGGTGCGTTGCGGCGAGCAAGTGATCGTCAAGGCCATGAGCCTGATGGTGTATCCGTTTATCGTTGCCTTGCTGTTCCTGGCGGTGTACCTGGTCCCGCACTGGACCGGTGGCATCCTCAGCACTGCCAACGAAGTCCCGGCGCCGTCTGCGCTGCTCAATACCTTGTGGCTGGCGATTCCGGTGATGGTGTTCTCGTTCAACCATTCGCCGATCATCTCGGCCTTCGCGGTTGATCAGAAGCGCCAGTACGGCGCCAATGCCGATGAGCGCAGCTCGCAGATCCTGTGCCGCGCGCACCTGTTGATGGTGGTAATGGTGCTGTTCTTCGTGTTCAGCTGCGTGCTGACGCTGTCGCCGGCACAGCTGGCCGAAGCAAAAGCGCAGAACCTGTCGATCCTGTCGTACCTGGCCAACCACTTCGACAACCCGACCATCGCCTTCGCCGCACCGTTGATTGCATTCGTGGCGATTGCCAAGTCGTTCCTGGGCCACTACATCGGTGCCAGTGAGGGCCTTAAGGGGTTGGTATTGAAAACCGGGCGTCGTCCGGCTGCCAAGTCCCTGGACCGCATGACCGCCGCGTTCATGCTGGTAGTGTGCTGGCTGGTCGCCACGCTCAACCCGAGCATTCTCGGCATGATCGAAACCCTGGGCGGCCCGATCATCGCGTCGATCCTGTTCCTGATGCCGATGTACGCGATCCGCAAGGTGCCGGCCATGGCCAAGTACCGTGGGCAAGCATCCAATGTGTTTGTCACCGCGGTGGGCCTGGTCGCGATTACTGCGTTGGTTTACTCGCTGTTGTCCTGATGACAGACGCCGGGTAGCAAAGCCGATTCGCGCACTGCGTGAATCGGCTTTTTTTTGTGTCCGAAAAAATCCCCATGCCAATGAGGGCTAAGCTGTCGACGTGTTGGTTCCCTTTGGAGATACCCATGGCTCGGCCCCGCCCGCAATTGGTCACAGGCAAGCTGGAAAAACTGCACCCTACACAATTGACGGTCGGTATGGCTGAAGTCGCTGCCAAGCGCGACGCCTGGACCAAACTCAAGCGCAAGGAGCGCGCCGCCGCCCTCGACAAGCACTGGTTCCCTTGTGTGCTGGGGCCGGACGAGCGCTACTACATCACCGACCATCATCACTTCGGTATGGCTTTGATTCTGGAAGAGGTCAAGAGTGTGTCGCTGCTGATGCTCAAGGACCTGTCTTTCGTGGAGCGCAGCACCTTCTGGAATGTCATGGCATTCAATCAATGGGTCCACCCCTACGACGCGCGCGGTTTGCGGCGTACCTATGAGGCCATTCCCCGCAAGATTACCGACCTGCAGGACGACCCTTACCGCAGCCTTGCCGGCCTGCTGCGTACCGCCGGCGGTTACGCCAAGGACGCAACACCGTTCAGCGAGTTTTTGTGGGCGGACTTCTTTCGCAGCCGTATCGGCAGCGATGTTGTCAGCCAGCCAAATGCCAAATTGTTGGGCAAGGCCATGACTCTGGCGCGCAGCCAGGAAGCTCGTTATTTGCCAGGATGGGTTGGGCCGATTGAAAACTGAAACCGTTACGCCCGTTGCCGTACCCCCCAATCGTACCCAGGACATCCTGGCCGGGTTGTCCATCGCCGGGTTACTGCTGCCGGAGGCTGTGGCGTATTCCAGCATCGCTGCGTTGCCGCCGCAGGCCGGTGGGATCGCCTTGTTTGCCGGGCTGGTGTGCTACGGCCTGTTGGGCACCAGCCGTTTTGCAATTGTCTCGGCCACGTCCTCTTCTGCGGCGGTATTGGCGGCTGCCACCGCCAGCCTGACCGGGGATGATCCGGCGCTGAGGCTGTCCCTGGCCTTCG
Source organism: Pseudomonas edaphica (assembly GCF_005863185.1). Classification (GTDB taxonomy): domain Bacteria; phylum Pseudomonadota; class Gammaproteobacteria; order Pseudomonadales; family Pseudomonadaceae; genus Aquipseudomonas; species Aquipseudomonas edaphica. Next base: position 66 of record NZ_VBVZ01000422.1, on the reverse strand, counting down.
GGCTGGTGCTGATCACCGGCGTGCTGTTTGTGTTGGCCGGTTTGTTCAAGCTGGGCGGTGTGACGT
>NZ_VBVZ01000421.1 GCF_005863185.1 Pseudomonas edaphica | reverse complement strand
CTTTACCAGTTTGTCGCCCAAAGAGTTCGAGATCCTGCGCTTATTTATTTCCGGCATGAGCGTCAGTGATATTGCGCGCAGCCAGAACCGCAGTTCAAAGACCATCAGCGCGCAAAAGATCTCGGCCATGCGCAAACTTGAAGTGAGCAGTGACCAGGACCTGCTCGCTTATTGCCTGGCACGTAACATTTTCAACTAACCCACAACTAGCAAGCCATTTAAAACAATGGCTTCGCCCTTTATTTGCTGAGTATTCACACGCCCTTGCACCGCTCTAAACCGTCCGTTCCCTGACTTATAAGAATCGTCTTATTCGCTCGCTTGCCCTCGCCGCTTATTCTCCTCTCGCAGTTCAACAACAGCATTTTCCAACTAACACTAACGGACATCATCATGAAGAAGTTTTCCCTGGCAGTTATCGCCTCGGCCATTATCGCCGCTTCCGGCAGTGCATTTGCCGTCGACCCGGCACCGACGCCGACCCTGGGCGGCAGCGGTAAAATCACCTTCACCGGCGTGATCAACAACGATGCCTGCTCGGTCGACGGCGCCAACTCCGACCGCACCATTTCGGTGGACATGGGCAACGTGTCGATCAAGGACATGGGCACCGCCGAAAACCCAACCGCAGGCCGTGTCACCGCCAAAGACTTCAACCTGAACGTCAACTGCAACCAGGGCACCAAAGTCGCGATGATCTTTGACGCCAACAACGGCGGTTCGGGCCTGGTCACCGGCAAAAAAGTCCTGGCCCTGAACCCGGGTTCGGCCACTGCACAAAACGTCGGTATCGCCCTGCTCGACAGCAAAGGCAGCCTGATCGACCTCAGCTCTTCCAGCACCGCGCGCATCGAAAGCACCATGCACGGCGCCGGCACTACTGGCGGCGACGCCACCCTGAGCTTCGCGGCCGCCTACGTCACCACCGCAGCCGCCGGTTCGTCCACCGCCGGTCGCGGTGATGCCACCCTGCCGTTCATCCTGCAATACGAATAACTCGGCGCCCCAGGCACCGAACGCGCGAGGCCCTGCGGCCTCGCCATTGTCTTTTGATTACACCGGATAACCCTCATGCCGCCTCGTTCTATCGCCGCATGCTTGGGGCTACTGGGCTTGCTTATGGCTGCCCAGGCCGCCGCCAGCATTTCGTTGAATGCCACCCGCATCGTGTTTGATGGCGACCACAAGGAAGCCAATATCACCGTGCGCAACGGCAACCAGGATGTGTTGATTCAATCCTGGGTCGACATGAACGATGCCAGCGCCAGCCGCGCGCCGTTTGCCGTCACCCCGCCATTGGCGCGGGTATTCGCCAAGGAACAACAATTGCTGCGCATTCTGTACGAAGGCAAAGGCATGCCCACGGACCGCGAGTCGGTGGTGTGGCTCAACGTGCAGGAAATCCCCAAGGCCAGCGCCGCCGAGAACACCTTGCAGTTGGCCATCCGCCAGCGCATCAAGATTTTTTACCGCCCTGCCGGCCTTACCGGCAGCGCGCTGCAAGCGCCTGCGCAACTTGAATGGACACTGGCCAAACACGGCGGCCAGACCCTGCTGCAGGTGAAAAACCCGACGCTGTATCACGTGTCCATGGCCGACATCAAAGTACAGTCGGTGCTGGCCAGCGACTCCACCATGATTGCGCCTGGCGAGCAAAAACAGTTCCCGATCGCAGCAGCCATCGCCAACGGCCCGGTGCAACTGTCGTTTTCCAGCATCAATGACTATGGCGCGCAGAACCACTACAGCGCGCCCCTGTCGAGCGGCGCTGCGCTACCTGCGCACGCGACTGAATCGCGCCTCAAACCCTAAGTAGCTTCTCTAACCCACAGGCTCACTTCGCGTGCGTGTTTGCGTGCCCGGCTGTCCGTCAATCAGGGATGTCATAGGTCTTCGCATGTCTTTTCTTTCCAGCAACAGGCCCGCACGTGGCGTACTGAAGTTGAAGACGCTGTCGCTCGCGATGGCTGCCAGCCTGCCGACCTGGGCGGTGGCCGATGACGCAGCGCAAAGCTTCAACACCACGTTCCTGCAGGGCTCGCAGTCGCCAGTCGATTTGCAGCAACTACTCTCAGCCAACAGCGTGCTGCCGGGCAATTACCGGGTCGACCTGTACAGCAACGAAGTGCTGGTGGGCCGGCGTGATATCGACTTCAAGCGCAACCCGAACAACGGCCGGGTCGAAGCCTGCCTGACCCTCGACCTGCTCAAGCAATTGGGCGTCGACATGGGCCGATTGCAGGCCGAAGGCAAACTCGACCCGCAACAACCGCAAGAGTGTTATGCCCTCGCGGACATGATCGAAGACGCCAGCGTGCGTTACGACAGCAGCCGCCTGCGCCTGTTGGCAAGTATTCCGCAAGTGGCCATGCAGCGCGGCTTGCGCGGGTATGTCGACCCGCAGCTGTGGGACGACGGCGTGCCGGCCGCGTTCATCAACTACCAGCTCAACAGCAGCCGCACCGCCGGCGACTATAAAACCCGCATCGCCAATAACCTCGGGCTGCGCAACGGCATCAACCTGGGCGCCTGGCGCCTGCGCAACGAATCGAACATGAGCAGCGGCACCGACCGCTCGAACACCTTCACCAGCAACCGCACCTACGTGCAGCACGACGTGACCGCGATCAAGGGCCAGTTCAGCGCCGGTGAGATTTTCTCCGACACCGACCTGTTCGACAGTGTGCGCTATCGCGGCCTCAAACTGGCCTCCGACGACGGCATGCGTGCCGACAGCGAGCGCGGCTACGCGCCGGTGATTCGTGGCGTGGCGCAGACCAACGCGACCGTAGAGATCCGCCAGAACGACTACATCCTCTACACCGCCAACGTCGCGCCCGGCCCGTTCGAGATCAACGACATCTACCCCAGCGGCTCCAACGGCGACTTGCAAATCACCGTGATCGAAGCCGACGGCAGCCGGCGAGTGACGATGCAGGCGTTTTCCAGTTTGCCGATCATGGTGCGTGAAGGTCAGGTCAAGTACAGCCTCTCGGCGGGCACGTTCAAGAGCAATGCCGACGGCCTGGGGAGCCCACGCTTTCTCAGCGGCACGCTGGCATATGGCTTGACCAGCAACCTCAGCGGCATCGTCGGCCTGCAAGCCAGCGAGGACTACAGCGCGCTGTCGATCGGCGCTGGCAGGAACACTGCGTTCGGCGCCTTCTCCCTGGATACCACGCACTCGTCCAGCAAGGCGCGCGGGCAAACCCACCAGGGCAGCAGCGTGCGGGCGTTGTACGCGAAGACCTTTGCCGGCACCGACACCAACTTCACCCTGGCCGCCTACCGTTACTCCACCGAGGGCTACCGCACCCTCACCGACCACGTGGAAGACAACAGCGAAGACGTGCGCGTGCGCACCGGCCATTCAAAAACCCGTACCGACCTGACCATCAACCAGAGCCTGGGACGTAACAGCGAGTTTGGCAGCCTGTACGTCAACGCCAGTGACCAGCGCTATTGGAACCGTGGCGGCTCGCGCAGTTTGTCCGCCGGCTACACCGGCAATTGGGGCGACCTGAGCTACAACCTTGGCGTGACGCGCACCCAGCAGATCGTCACCTATGGTGAGCCCAGCAGCGACACCCAAGTGAACCTGTCCGTCTCATTCCCACTGGGCAGCCAGGCCCGTGCGCCGCGAGCCTTTGTCACTACCAGCCATCAGCGCGGCGACACCACCACGCAAGCGGGTATCAACGGTTACGTCGCCGATACCAGTGACACCTTCTATTCGGTGCAGGCGGGCCATAGCGATACCAGCGGCGACTCCGGCTCGGTGAATATCAACAGCCGCACCTCTATGGCGGATGTGAGCCTGGGTTACAGCCAGGGTCAGGGCTACAACTCGCAGAACCTCAACCTCGCCGGCTCCGTGGTGGCGCACGCAGGTGGCGTCAACCTGGGGCAGACCGTCAGCGAAACCTTCGCCCTGGCTGAAGTGCCGGGTATCTCGGGGGCTAAAATCGGCAGCTACAGCGGCGTCGAGACCGGCTACAACGGCTATGCGGTGATCCCCACGGCGCAACCTTACCGGGTGAACTGGATCAGCCTGGACACCCGCGACCTGGGCGGCGATGTGGAAATCACCAACGCCACCCAGCAACTGGTGCCGCGCCGTGGCGCTATTGTAGTTGCGCGTTACAGCGGCACCACCGGGCGACGGGTGTTGTTCGAGCTGTTTGATGCGCAGCACAAGCCATTGTCGTTCGGGGCTTCGCTGGAAGACTCGGCGGGTAAGCAACTGGCGATTGCGGACCCGAATGGGAATGCGCTGGCGTTGGTGGAGCAGGATCAGGGCACGCTGATCATCAAGTGGGGCGAGCAGCGCTGCAGTGCAAGCTATGCGCTACCGCCGCAGAACAAGGCGTTGAACTATGAGCGGCAGGCGTTGGTGTGTGGGCCTTGAGGGGTGGTGGCTCGTCTGCTTTTCTGTGGGAGCTGGCTTGCCTGCGATGCAAACACCTCGGTGTATCAGGTAAACCGAGTTGATGCCATCGCAGGCAAGCCAGCTCCCACCTTTGACCGAGTATGGCTCTGTTGTTGCTGTTGTTGTTGCTGTTGCTGTTGCTCCGGCCTTTACATCCTTTTCGATGACGAAGTCAGCGGTCTTTTGATCTGCGCTTTTGATCTTGATCTGAAATCGCCCCGTCAAACACGATGGCCGGAATCTGACAGTGATTTGGGGGGTAAACCGGCAGGGACGCCGGTTTAGCCGCCCCGCGCCATGGATGGCGCGTGGCGGCGGCCCCCCAAATCACTGGCGGATTGCGGGCATGCCGAGCCATAGCGAGGCACCGAGTGTTGGGGCGAGGACCTTTTGCTTACTTTTGACTGGGCCGGCATTCCGGTCCTTGCAAAAGTGAGCCGCCGTAAGGGCGGAACCATAGGCCGCCGTTACCGCAGCAACGGATATGTACACCTACCCCCCCCAAAAAAAACATTCGGGATTGATGTATAGCCTGATTAGGCTAAGGTGCTGCCCACACGCGTCCACCGCCGAGGCATCCCATGCGCCACCTGATTTTCGCCAGTGTCTGCCTGCTGACCACCGCCCTGACCGGCTGCCAGCAGACCCCGCCGGCCAACGACCAACTCGACGCCGTGCTCTGGACCCAGACCTCCATCGAACACGAGTTGATCTACCGCCAGCTGTTCGCCAACGCCACCCGCCAACTCGACGTGGCCCTGGCCGACCCGACCTGGGATGCCCTGCCCTTTCCACCCCGCAATCTGAACGGCTTGCCTCCAGCGGTGGTGGTGGATATCGACGAAACCCTGCTGGACAACGTGCCGCTGAACGCGCGCGATATCATCAATAATCAAATCTATTCCTACGATCGCTGGAACACCTGGGTCGACCAGGCCAAGGCCCAGGCATTGCCGGGCGCAGTGGCTTTCCTGCACGCCGCCGAGCAAAAAGGCATCAAGGTTTACTACCTCACCAACCGCGAACACAGCCAGGT
>NZ_VBVZ01000420.1 GCF_005863185.1 Pseudomonas edaphica | reverse complement strand
CCGGGGATCAGCACCGACAATGCCTTGGCCACATAAAACGCGCCGTGAATCAGCAGCACATAGCGCAACTGCACCGCGCCGATGCTCAGGGACTTGCCATGGGGACGCAGCAGAAAGCTGGCGCGCAGGGTCGGCACTGCCACCAGCAGCGACTGCACCGCCAGCATGGCTTTGGACCATGGCAGCTCCACCGGCAGCATCAGCATCCCCAGCCATACCACCAGCATCAACAGCCATAGTGGTGAAAGGCGCGCCTGGGTAAAACGCGCCACGCCGAGCAGGAACAAAAAGTGCGCGGTGACCAGCAAGCCGTTGGCGAACCAGATACCGATCATCAACAGGCCACTGCCGCGTAGCAACGCCAGGGTAGAGCCGACGCTGATAGTCGCAAAACCTGCAGCCCAGAACAGCAGGGAAGCCTCGCGTACGCTGCGCCATTCAATGGCCAGATACAACGCGGCAGCGGCGGCCAGCGCGATGGTCAGAATCAGAATCGTAGGAGGGTCGAGCGTCATGTCGTGCCGGGCTGCCTGGGTGTGCGCTTGAAAATCGGGATTGTAAGCGCACACGCAGGTTTTTCAGAGCATTCCGGCTAATAGCACACGGCCAGCCGATAATCGGCGGGTCAGACGCCTTTGGTCGAAGGCAGCAATATCGTGAGGATGCCCGCCAGCGGCAGGAACGAGCAGATCTTATACACGTACTCAATGCCGTGGTTGTCAGCGAGCAAGCCCAGCAGCGCAGCACCAATGCCGCTGAAGCCGAACATCAGGCCGAAGAAGATACCGGCGATCATGCCCACATTGCCCGGCACCAGTTCCTGGGCGAAGACCACGATGGCCGAGAAGGCCGAGGCGATGATAAAGCCGATGACCACGCTGAGTACGGCGGTCCAGAACAGGTCGACGTAGGGCAGGGCCAGGGTGAAGGGCGCCGCGCCGAGGATCGAGAACCAGATGACTTTCTTGCGCCCGATCTTGTCGCCAATCGGGCCACCGGCGAAGGTGCCCACCGCCACCGCGCCAAGGAACAGGAACAGGTACATCTGCGAACTGGCCACCGACAGCTGGAACTTCTCGATCAGGTAGAACGTGAAGTAGCTGGTCAGGCTGGTCATGTAGAAGTATTTGGAGAACACCAGCAGCGCCAGCACCACCAGGGCAAAGGTCACGCGGCCTTTGGACAGGCCATGAGTGGCCTTGCCGCCTTGCTTGAGCTTGAACAGGTTGAGGTGGTTGCGGTACCAGCGGCTCAGGCCGTACAGCACCAGAATCGCAAACACGGCGAACAGCCCGAACCAGGCGATATGGCTCTGGCCGTAAGGAATGATGATCGCCGCCGCCAGCAATGGGCCGAAGGCGCTGCCGGTGTTGCCGCCGACCTGGAAGGTCGATTGCGCCAGGCCATAACGCCCACCGGAGGCCAGGCGTGCGACGCGCGAGGTTTCCGGGTGAAAGGTCGACGAGCCGACGCCCACCAGGGCCGCCGCCAGCAAAATCGCCGGGAAGGTGCCGACAAACGCCAGCATCAGAATGCCGATCAAGGTGCACACCATGCCGGCCGGCAACAGCCAGGGCTTGGGGTGGCGGTCGGTGTGGTAGCCGATCCAGGGTTGCAGCAGCGAGGCGGTCAATTGGAAGGTCAGGGTGATCAGGCCCACTTGGGTGAAACTCAGCCCGTAGTTGGCCTTGAGCATCGGGTAGATCGAGGGCAGCACGGCCTGGATCAGGTCATTGATCAGGTGGGCCAAGGCGCAGGCGCCGAGGACGCGCATAACCAAGGGGCTCACTTGGGGTGTAGTGGTTGCAGCGGCGGGTGACGCGGTAACGGTCGTCATGCAGGCATTCCATACAGGGCAGCAAACTGAGGTGGCGAGTACTTGAGCCCGGCACCCATTTCTAATTGTTTCGGCGGTTATGCTAAATTCGGTGCCAATGCCTGTCTCACGAAATTCGGGAGGCAACTGTCGCAAAAAGGGCGAAATGATCAAACCACTGAATGAATTTTTGCAGGAAATCGACGCAGGCGACTGGGCTGTCATCAGTTCCGCTACCGATTACCCCGAAAACTGGGTGATCCCCGAGCATAGCCACGAAAAGCACCAGTTACTCTACGCCATCGAGGGCGTGATGGTGGTGCACTCGGCGCACAACCAATGGACGGTGCCGTCCAATCGTGGCTTCTGGATGCCTTGCGGGCAAGTCCACTCGCTGCGCTGTGTCGGCCCGTTGAAAATGCGCAGTGTGTTTGTGCGCCCCGATGCGTTCCCGAACCTGCCGACCGAGACCAAGGCGGTGAGCGTTTCACCGTTGCTCAGTGAGCTGATCAAGGCGTCGGTGAGTTTGAAACCGCCGTATGCCGAGGACTCACGCGATGCGCGGATCATGCACCTGATCCTCGATGAGCTGGCGATTCTGCCGGCCTTGCCGCTGTCGTTGCCGCAGCCCGGCGACCCGCGTATCAACCGGATTTGCCTGGCGCTGCAGCAGGATCCCGGGGATGCGTCGACGGTGGAGGATTGGAGTGGGCGCCTTGAGCTGGACCAGAAGACCATCCAGCGTCTGTTTCGCAAGGAAACCGGGTTGACCTTTGGCCAATGGCGCCAGCAGGCGCGCTTGCTGCTGGCGCTGGAGCGGATTGCGGTGGGGCAGAAGATTATCGATGTTGCCATCGAACTGGGCTACGAGAGCCCGAGCGCCTTTACCAGCATGTTCAAGAAACAGTTTGGCAAGACGCCGAGTCAGTTTTTCAGGTAGGGCGGCTGGCCATCAACCCCGGCGCTGAGTGCCGCGCGGCCAGGCCTGCCAGCAGCGCGGCAACCCCCAGCGTGGCTGCGCTCAGTTCAAAGGTGGCCTGATAACCGCTGTGGTCGAACGCCACGCCACCGACAGTGGCACCGGCAGTAATCGCCAATTGAATGATTGCCACCATTAATCCACCGCCGGCCTCGGCATCGTCCGGCAACACGTGCGCCAACCAGGTCCACCAACCCACCGGCGCGGCGGTTGCCACGAAACCCCAGCAACCGAGTAACACGGCTGTGGTGACCGGCGAGCCGCCGAAGGCCACCAGAGCCACGGCGATCACCGCCATGATCAATGGAATGGCAATCAGCACAGGATACAGGCGGTTTTTCAGCACGCGCTCTATCAGCACAGTGCCCGCCAGCCCGGCCAGGCCGAGCACCAACAGCAGCAACGAGAGTGTGGAGGTACTGACCCGCGTGGCGCTTTCCAGAAACGGACGCAGGTAAGTGAACAGCATGAACTGGCCCATGAAAAAGCCGCTGATGGCGAGCATGCCCAGGGCCACAGGCGTCTGTTTGAACAAGCGCAGCACGTTGCCAGTCTTGGCCTGGCCTTGCACCTTGATCGCGGGCAAGCTGAACAGCAGCCATAGGCCAGCCGCTACCGCCACCGGCACGACGCAGAAAAATGCGCCACGCCAACCGATCAGTGCGCCGAGAAAACTGCCCAAGGGCGCCGCGATCACCGTCGCCAGTGCGTTGCCGCCATTCACGATCGCCAACGCGCGCGGTACTTGGGCCGTGGGCACCAGGCGCATGGCGGTCGCCGCCGACAGCGACCAGAAACCGCCGATGGCCACGCCGATCAGCGCGCGACCGAGCATGAACGTCAGGTAGTTCGGCGCCAGCGCCACCACGGTTCCAGACAGGATCATCAGGACGGTCAACGCCAACAGCAGACGCTTGCGCTCAACCCGCGCAGCGACGGCAGCGATGACCAGGCTGGTGAGCAAGGCGAGCAGACCGGACACCGAGATGCCTTGGCCGGCCTGGCCTTCGGAAATCTGCAGGTCGGCGGCCAACGGCGTCAGCAGGCTTACCGGCATGAACTCAGAGGCCACCAGTGCGAACGCCGCCAACGACATCGCAAACACCGCAGCCCAGCTATGCATCTGTGATTTATCGGGCATTATTTCAAGTGGCCTTTGAAGAAAGTGGCGAGTCTGTCGAAAGGGATCAGATCGACCCGGTCGTAAAGATCGACATGGCCTGCGCCCGGGATAATCAGCAGTTCCTTGGGCTCGGCCGCGCGTTGGTAGGCGTCTTCACTGAATTCACGTGAGTGCGCGTCGGCGCCGGCGATCAATAACAGCGGGCGAGGGGATAGCGTCTCGATATCGTTGAAGGGGTAGAAGTTCAGGAACTTCACATTACTGGTCAGGGTCGGCCGCGTGGTGGTTTGCGGTGAGCCGCCGACGGGTGTGAATTCGCCGCGCGCCGTACGGTAGAAATCGTAAAACTCATCACCCACCGCATCGCCGGTGAGGGTGGCTGGCGTGCCGCCGGTGTAGACGGTCTCGCCGCCCTGGAATTCCACATAGCGCTGGTTGGCGGCCTGGCGCAGCAGTTGCTGACGTTGCGCCAGCGTCACGCTATGTTTGAGGCCATTGCGGTTGGCCGCACCCATGTCGTACATGCTCACGGTAGCGATTGCCTTAAAGCGTGGGTCAATCTTCGCGGCGGCAATGGCGAAGCTGCCACTGCCGCAAATACCGATCACACCGATGCGCTCGCGATCAACTTGCGGGCGGGTACCGAGGAAATCCACGGCAGCGCTGAAGTCCTCGACGTAGAGGTCGGGCAGCACCGCATTGCGTGGTGAGCCTGCGCTATCGCCCCAGAATGACAAGTCCAGAGACAAGGTGACGAAGCCTTGTTCGGCCATTTTGGTAGCGTATAGATCTGCGCTCTGCTCTTTGACGGCGCCCATCGGGTGCCCAACCACAAGGGCTGGGTTTTTTGCGCCGGGGGCGAGGTTTTTCTGCATGAACAAATGGCCCGCCACCGCCATGCCGTACTGGTTGTTGAAGGTGACGTTTTGCACCGTCACTTTGTCGCTTTTGTAGAAGTTGTCAGCACCGTTGGACATATCGGCTCCCAATGAAGAAAAAGACGTCAGCAGCACGCTCAGGGCGAGCAAAAGGCTTTTCATGGCGTGATCCCGGATAAGGTTGGTCCGCGCATTTTCCCGGCATGGACCGGCGTTCTGTAGTGCGTTCCAGTGGATTACTTGCCTGATCCTCTGAGTCTTGTGGGTTGTCGGTGACACTTGCTTGGTGTGCGCGGTACAGTTCGGTCACGCGTTAAAAGAGCCTTTTATGACGATTAATCCATTGCCCCTGGACGCCTTGATCCAGGCGATCAACGCGCAGGTCACGGCGCCCGGCGATTACCCCATGCCAGTCCCGGGCCTGGGCTTTTATCGGCGTGAGCAGCCGGCAGCGCCGGTGGTGTGCATGGTCGAGCCGTGCGTCGTGCTGGTTGCCCAGGGTGAAAAACAACTGTGGGTCGGCGGTGAAGGCTACCCCTATGACCCGACGCGGTTTCTGCTGACGTCTTTGGATATCCCGGCCAACTGCGAAGTGCTGGTTGCCAGCCCGACCCGGCCCTGCCTGGGCCTGACCTACAAACTGGACCTGCGCATCCTCGCCGAGATGATCGCCCAG
>NZ_VBVZ01000041.1 GCF_005863185.1 Pseudomonas edaphica | reverse complement strand
AAGCATTGACGACCGGCAGCCTCGACCCACCGCGCGGTTTCCTTGGCGTCTTCATGCTCATCCAGATAGGAGACCGCCACGTCCGCGCCTTCGCGTGCAAAGGCGATGGCCACCGCACGCCCAATGCCGCTATCGGCCCCGGTGATCAAGGCTATTTTGTTGGCGAGTCGGCCCGAGCCTTTGTAGGTCTGCTCACCGCAATCGGGCATTGGATCCATCTTGCGCTGCTGACCGGGTACGGGCTGCTGTTGCGCCTTGAATGGTGGTTTTGGATAACTGTTCATCGGTCTCCCTCCTGGCTGTGATTACTTTTGCGAGGGTTGTCCGGGAGGGTAAGTTCAGACGGATTTTGAAAAAATCAGATAGCCGTTCAGGCACAGCATTGCCATTGGTCAGTCTGAATAAACCTTCTGAACGTTGCGTGCCTCAACCGGGAGGCAAAGGTTTGCAGGGTTAGCGACATTCGAGGCATTCTTCTGTACGCCGGTTTTCGGCTATATTTCATATTCGGTTTAGCCCTTGCCCTCGCTTTAGTTGTTCCCTCCACGCTCTTCTCGTGCGCAGTTAATCAAGGTTGGTATTTATGAAGTCTGCCCCCCCGCGGTCCCCTAACGTTCCGCAACGCAAGGATCTGATCCACAGCAACTTGGACTTTCCGGTGGTGGGCATCGGCGCGTCCGCGGGCGGGCTGCAAGCAGTGAAGGCGTTTTTTGAGCATATGCCCAAAGACTGCGGCATGGCATTTGTAGTGATCCTGCACCTGTCCCCCGATCATCAAAGCGTGGCGGATAAGATCATCCAGGAGTCGACCCGCATACCGGTGTTACAGGTCAATGACACGACGCCTATCGAAAAGAATTATGTGTATGTCATCTCACCGGCCCACCATTTGAAGATGAATGATGGTTATTTAGCGGTATCCCCATCAACCCGTGAGGGCGGCTCGCACATAGCGATCGACCTGTTTTTTCGCGATTTGGCAGATGCGCATAAAGAACGGGCGTTTTGCGTGATCCTTTCAGGGACCGGAGCGGACGGGGCGGTTGGCCTTTCTCGAATCAAGGAGCAAGGTGGGATCACTCTGGTACAAACATCAGAAGATGCTGAGTTCGATGGCATGCCGCGGGCTGCCATCGAAACGCAAATGGTCGATCTCGTGCTTCCCGTTGTGGAAATGCCGCAGAAGTTGCTGGAGCTATGGCGCAATGCTCAGTCAATCATCCTGCCCACTGCCGACGATCCCGAAATTAAAACCACCCCACCTGCAACCGAACGCGATGCAGCCGTGGCGGAGCAGTTATTGCTGGACATCCTGATTCAGTTGCGCGCCAGTACCGGGCACGACTTCAAGCATTACAAGCGCGCCACAGTGTTGCGCCGTATTGAGCGACGCTTGCAAGTAACCGCCCAGCCGGACCTGGCGACCTATTACAATTTCCTCCAGGAGCACCCAGACGAAACCAAGGCCCTGCTCGGCGATATGCTGATCGGCGTGACTAACTTCTTCCGCGACCGCGAGGCCTTTGAAGCGCTTGAACGTGACGTGATACCTAACCTGGTGAAGTCACTCGAAGACACTGTGCCGCACCGCGAAGAGGTGCGCATCTGGTCGGCCGGCTGTTCCACCGGCGAAGAAGCTTACAGCCTCGCGATGCTGCTGGCCGAGCAACTGGCGCTGGATGCCAGCGGCGCGAAGATGCAGGTGTTTGCCACTGATATTGACGAACGCGCAATCACCCACGGTCGCAACGGCGTGTATCCCGAGGCGATCATCACCGACGTTCCGCCACCGCGGTTGCGCCAATATTTTGCCAAAGAGAAAAACCAACACTATCGGGTGCGCAAGGAAATTCGCGAGAAGGTTTTGTTCGCCAAACACAGTTTGCTCGCTGATCCGCCGTTCTCGCAGATCGACCTGATCGTGTGCCGCAACCTGTTGATCTACCTGGACCGCGAAGTGCAGCGCGACATCCTGCAGATGTTCCACTTTGCGCTGCGCCCCGGTGGCTATCTGTTCCTCGGCTCCTCGGAGTCGGCCGACGGCTGCCTGGACCTGTTTGTGCCGGTGGACAAACGAAACCGCATTTTTCGGGTACGTGCCGGCTCTTCGACTATGCGCCGCGCCCCAACCATGCCGCGAGGCGGCTACTTGCGCCCAAGTACCGCGTCGATTGCGATTGAAAATAAGGCCCCCAACAAAGTTTCATTTGCGGATATTCATCTGCGTGCCCTCGGAAAAGCTGCACCGCCAAGTGTTATTGTCGACGGCCACGCGCAGATCGTACACATGAGCGAAGGCGCCGGACGGTTCCTGCGTTATGTGGCTGGTGAGATAACGCATAACCTGTTGGCACTGGTTCATCCCGACCTGCGCCTCGACATCCGCACCACACTCTTTCAGGTCCAGCAATCGAATATGCCTGTGACCTCCCGCAAGATCCGGGTTAAGCACGAGCATGACCCCTTCATCGTGGACATTACCGCCCACCCCTTTCGCGATGATGCGACCGAAAGCGACTACGTGCTGGTGATTTTCCAGGAAAGCGAGATCGACCCACAACAGGCCGATACCACGACTGTCAGCCATGCTCAAAACGCCATCATGGGCAACCTGGAGCGCGAGCTGCAACGCACCAAACTGCACCTGCAGGACACCATCGAACAGTCTGAAGTCTCAAGCGAGGAACTCAAGGCCTCCAACGAAGAAATGCAGGCGGTCAATGAAGAGTTGCGTTCGGCCACCGAAGAGCTGGAAACCAGCAAGGAAGAGCTGCAGTCGATCAATGAAGAGCTGTTGACCGTCAACTATGAGCTCAAGACCAAGGTGGAAGAGACGGACAAGGTCAATGATTACCTGAGCAACCTGATCGCCTCCACCGACATCGCTACTGTATTCGTGGACCGCAACATGCGCATCCGTTGGTTCACGCCACGCGCGACCGATATCTTCAGCATGCTCCCGGTGGACACTGGACGCTCGTTGATGGACATCACCCACCGTCTGGATTATCCAGAAATCACCGAAGACGCTACAACGGTGTTTGAGTCACTCAGCATGATCGAGCGGGAAATCAGCAGTAAGGACGGCCGCTGGTACATTGCAAGGTTATTGCCCTACCGCTCCAGCGAGGACCATATTGATGGCACGGTGCTGACCTTCATCGATATCACCAAGCGACGCCAGGCCGAGGAAGAACTGCGCTGGGGAGAAGAGCGCATGCGCCTGGTCGCCGAGAGTACCCATGACTTTGCAATCATCATCCTTGATGACCACGGCGCCATCACCGATTGGAACACGGGTGCAGAACTGATCTTCGGCTACACCAAGGACGAAGTGCTGGGTGCTTATTACGACTTAATTTTTTCACCGGAGGACCGCTCCTCCGGCATTCCTGAGAGCGAACTGCGGGCGGCCCGCGAACATGGTCGGGGTGAGGATGAGCGCTGGCATGTGCGCAAGGATGGCAGCCGGTTTTACTGCAGCGGTGAGATCACGCAGCTTAAGAGCGCCAGCTTGCAGGGCTACGTCAAGATCGCCCGCGATCTGACCGGCCACAAACGCACCCAGGATGAGCAGAGCCAGCGCCTGATGGAAACCCAGACGAAGAGCCATCTCAAGGATGAGTTTTTCGCGGTGATGTCGCACGAACTTAAGCATCCACTGAACTTGATCCAACTGAACGCGGAGTTACTGCGTCGCTTGCCCGCTACCAAGGCGGCGGGCCCGGCGATCAAAGCCGTGAATACGATCTGCGAGGCCGTGTCCAGCCAGGCGCGGATCATTGACGACCTGCTGGATGTCGCCCGAGTTCGCACGGGCAAGCTCAAGTTGAAAAAACAACCGGTTGATCTGATTCGCACGCTTCAGGATATCCATAGCGTAGTGCTCGCCGACGGGCATCGTCGTCAGGTGACGCTGCAAACGCCTTCGGATTATGGACCCCTGATCGTCGAGGTCGACCCGACGCGCATCGAGCAAGTGATCTGGAACCTGGTCAACAACGCTCTGAAATTCACCCCGGAGGATGGTCAGGTGCAATTGGTACTCAGCCGCTCGGAAGGACGCGCCCAGTTGGACGTGATCGACAGTGGCATCGGTTTGGCCGACGACAGTCTGGAGAAGATCTTTGACCTGTTCGGGCAAGCAGAAAACCATCATCTGACGCATCAGCGCGAGGGCCTCGGGATAGGCTTGTCCTTAGTACGCCAACTGGTTGAGGCTCACGAAGGCTCGGTCAGTGTCCATTCCAAGGGGCTGGGTTTAGGCTGCACTTTCTCGATATGGCTACCGCTGTGCGAACAACAGAATCGTTTGCCGCCTCCTGACGCTGAACACGATGACGACGAACGTCTGCACGGCGTCAAGGTGTTGCTGGTGGATGACTCTGCCGAGGTGCTAGAAGTGCTGAATTTATTGCTGGAGATGGAAGGCGCGCAAGTCAGCGCATTCGACGACCCACAGAGTGCTCTTGAAACAGCCCGCGATGCACAATACGACTTGATCATTTCGGACATTGGCATGCCGAAAATGAATGGCCATGAGCTAATGCAGAAGTTGCGCACGATAGGTCATCTGCGTCAGGTTCCCGCGATCGCACTCACAGGCTATGGGGCCGGCAGTGATCAGAAAAAGGCGGCTGAGTCGGGCTTCACCACTCATTTGAGCAAACCGGTCGCCCACGATTCGTTGATTGTTCTGATCGAAAAATTGTGTTGCTTACGTCGCTAGTTGGGACTTTCTCAGTGGGATAAGACGGGCCCTTGGGGGGTTAACGCGTAGCTCCATCTAAAAAGACGATAATTTCAGGCAAACTGAATCGTTGAATTAATCGATATTTCAGAGAAATCCATTTTGATACACGGGCTTTGCAAGCGGGTCACACAGTTATACAGAGACCTGCTGATAAAGGATTCAAGCCATGCAACACAACGACATCGACGCAAAAATGATGGCCTGCCGCCAGTTGGCCATGGAGCAGAATCAGAAGCTTTTCAACGAGGCCAACGCCCTAAGCCGCAGCGCATTCGACCTGCTGGAGCAGCCTGATTTCGATAGCGAAATGTTTGATGAATATCTGCGCCTTCGCGGCAAAGCCGAAGCGCTTTTCCGTGAAGCGATTGACCATCTTGGCGTGCTCAACAAGCATTTTCCATTGCCCACCGTAAGCGTGGTCGCCGACGGTGGAAAAGCTGCCAGGCGCGAAAAGGAGATTGCAGAATGAAAAATTCTCAGCGCGCCTGGGACCTGGCGATGATTCTGATTGCTAATGGTAAAATTCCTTTCGATCCCGCCAATTTGAGCGGATCGGTAAAAATACTTGCGCGGCATTTGGAGGCGCTGGAGACAGCACTTCGTGAAGAGGCGATTTTGGCCGAAACCTCGCTTGCCGAAAATCTGGGTCAGCGTTGCCTGCAAAAACAGGTTGGCCGCAGCCGTGCCTTGGTAGGTGCCGATTGACCATCGTCAAGGGACAGTATCGGGCCGCTGAAAAGAGCTCAACACGCGCTGGCGGAATGCTGCGCGTCGGCGGGTAAATGAGCTGACGGGGCGTTACTCTTTAATCAAATCCATTATTGGCGGTTCGAGGGGTCGGTGCGAGCTTCAGGTCATTTGCTAGCCTCCGCTTTCCTGGCCAGCCCCGCCCCACGATCAGTCTGTTTCATACCTATATATTTGGCATAAAGCGTCTAAACCTTCGTGATGTATTTTCGGTAGTCGACCCGTACAAGAGCCCTCAATTAAAAGCATTTTCGATACTAAGCGAAGCGGCAACCATTGCTATTAATTTAATATCACTCCCGGCCCACCTAAAGTAAAAACTTATACGAAGCGGCGCGAACACCGCGCATCTGTACAAGTTTCTCTCAATCAAAGACCGTTCATCGTCCTTTTTAAAAAATCTCGAAACATTTAGACGGTCGCCCTTATCGGAAACTATGTCCGTTGCAATAAACGGGCGTAAGCGAAACCTCAATTACAGTTGGAGTAGCATTATGACGACCAGTAATAAAAACCCAGGTAATTTCGCCAACGATCACGAAAAAGCCTCCGAGGCGGGAAAGAAAGGCGGCCAGGCATCTGGCGGCAACTTTGCCAATGACCGCGAAAAGGCTTCGGAAGCTGGCCGTAAAGGTGGCCAGAATAGCCATGGCGGCGGCCGCAAGTAGTAAGCGTGGTCACAAGGGGGCAGCAATGCTGCCCCTTCTGTTAATAGCAAAGGAGAACTAAGCATGCGTGCATCACCAGACTATCAGCGAAGCGTTTTGCCTCACCAGCCGAGCACGCAAGTGCGAACTGACGCGGGGGAAAGCCAACGCGCGAACACATTACCGTGTTACGAACATCAGCGCGGCGTGGAACTCTCTGAAGCGACTGTCGATGCGTCGCAAACACTACCGCTGTGCGAAAGGCATTTATAACCTGAGCGACCATCAGTATTTAGGTGCCTGTAGATCGAGATGAAATATATATCAACGACATAACGACGAGATTACTGAAATGACTACTAACGACAAGCAAAATCAAATGAGCGTCAACGAAGCCGGTAAAAAAGGCGGCGATGCAACTTCGGCTTCCCATGACAAAGAGTTCTATCAAGAGATCGGAAGCAAGGGTGGCCAAAACAGCGGCGGCAATTTCAAAAATGATCCCGAGCGCGCCGCCGAAGCAGGTAGCAAAGGCGGCCAGAACAGTGGCGGCAACTTTGCCAACGACCGTGAGAAAGCCGCGGAAGCTGGTCGTAAAGGCGGCCAGAACAGCCATGGTGGCGGACGCAACGGTTAATGTGCTTGATTCAGGGGAGCCGTGCTCCCCTGCCTTGATGGACGGAGGACACCATGCCTTTACACGTCATTAACTTTACCGGGCCGGTCACCGCCTCTACCTGCAGCCAACTTATCGAAAAAGCCTCGTTGGCCGTTCAGCAAGAGGCTTCGGGCCTGGTAGTGAACATCGCCACTATGGGCGGCGAATGCAGCTACGGTTTTACCATGTACAACTTCCTGCTGGCGCTGCCGATCGCGGTGCACACCCACAATTTGGGCACCGTGGAGTCGATGGGCAATATCATCTTTCTGGCCGGTGAGCGCAGGACGGCGTGCAAGCACAGTAAATTTCTGTTTCATCCGTTTCATTGGCATGTGCAAGGCGCCGTCGACCATTCGCGCATGTCCGAATACGCCATGAGCCTTGACTACGACTTGCAGTTGTATGCGCGCATCGTCGAAGAGCGTACCCGGGATGCGAGGGAAAAACTCGAAACAGAAAAGTACCTGATCGCGGCGCCGCGCATTCTCGACCCGCAACAAGCCATGACAGCCGGCTTGATCCATGGGATCGAACTACCGGTCATCAAGGCTGAGTTTGTAAGCAGCTTCATTCACTCCTAGCGTTTTTAAACTGGAACAGGAGCACCACGATGGACGAAGAAACGATTCGACTCACCGCCTACCGTATTTGGGAACAACAAGGTAAGCCTGACGGTCAGGATTTTTTGCATTGGCTGCAAGCCAGAGACGAACTGACGCCCGGGCAAATAGATAGCTCTTCGGGCACGATCGAAAGCAGTGTTACGCAGCCTGTACCGGTCCAATCAAAGCGCCAGGCGGCGCCCTCCTCCACAACGCGAAAAGCACGCAGCAAAAAGCTCGAAGCCTGAGCGGGCCAGATCAGGCGTGCGGACGCGTCTGTCGTAACACCTGCCGACAGTCATGCGCACGCCTTCCCTTTGAAACTCGAATATTGGCACTTTAATATCAATTAATCGCTTGTTTGAAACTCCTCCTTTTTTTTGTTGAAATCATTCACCTCATCATGGATCGTGAGTGAGCTTTTAATTCAGGGAGGAATCGAAGATGTCTGGTCTACAAGCGAACGGCCAGTGCGCTCAATGTAAACAGCCCTTCGAGCCGACGACGGACGAACCCTCCTATCTGGTGTCCACCGCCGCCGAGATGCTCTGCCCGCAATGCAGGCAACAGTATCTGGCGGACTTGATGATGGATGCACTTCAACGCAGCGCTCTTAAGTTATGCATGCTGCAGGAACGTCGAAAAAACAATAAGGCTTGACTCAAACCAACACCCTATTCAAATGTGCGTATTTTTTAAAAGTTATACTCATTCAGGGGGTGGTGGTACATAGGGCTGCGCAATAAACGGAATACTTCCAGAAGGACGCCACCTGACGTTCTCCAGGCCGTACCGTTCTGCAAGGGGTCTGCTGACCCGTTTGATCTTTTCATGGCGTGACCGAGGAATTATACCGATCCCAGCATCGCAAGATGCCCAATGCCACGCCTCTGCATTATTCATGACATCCGCTCTTATAATGAAAGATCTCGGCTTATGATGGTATTCGTACTCGATAATATATAAAGAATTTTTCATATGCCCTCCTTCTGATTTTTGTTATTGGAGCAGCGCGAAGGTTCAGATTTTCCCTCTTGATGTGTATTTTTAGTTGCGCCAACTTGCGGCACTATCGGGATATGACCATTCGTCGGCGCCTTCTGAAAAAAACCAAACCGTTATCGCTTTATCGCTTCTTACTATTGAGCCTGTTCCCTCCAGGCTCTGGTAAAACTCCTGTCTTGCCCGTACTCCGTGCGGGCTTTTTTTGAGCAGTTGATAGAGCCGTGACGCTGTTCGGCGAGCCGGTGACTAGTGCGCCGCACTTATATACACAACGTCGGCTTGTTTCGCCGCGCCCCAATGCGCTGCTATGAGTAACTTGAACTTCAAGGGCGCGAAACCTTTCATCTCTAATCGTGAAATGCGGTGGAACTCAAGCTGCGCAGGTTTTTCTATCGCAGACACATCCATCGGAGGATTGACCATGACTGACCAGCCACTAATATCCACCCACACCCCTCCTGACGCGCACCGAAGCGGCACAATGACCAAGGCTGAGCGCACACTTTCGCTGGCCGCTGGCGCTGCCCTATTACTGCATGGCTGTCGCAAGGGTGGGTTGAGTGGTGCACTCCAGGTTGCGGCGGGCGCCTACGGTGTGATTCGCGGTGCAGCCGGGCACTGCGCACTGAAGCGGGTGTTGACACCAACCCCCTACGAAACACAATTCAGCCGCGAACATCAGTGGCCGATCAGCGAGGCAATCACGCGCAGTATCACGATCTTGCGCCCATCGGATGAGGTGTCTGCCTTCATCGCCAGGCCCGAGAACATCGGCCCGTTGCTGCGCTGGGTCGACAGTGTCGAGCAACTGACCCCGGACACCGCGCTCTGGAAGCTCCGCGCACCGGCCGGCCGGCGCCTGCAGTGCGCGCTTGTGCAGATCGATACACAGGATCGCCATGTACTGCATTGGAAAACTCCAGGCGACGCGCGATGGGCGCACGACATTACCGTCTCGCTGAGCCCCGCCCCGGCCGGCCGTGGAACCCAGGTCAAGGCGGTGGTGGTGTGCAAGCCGCCAATGGCCAAGTTGGGCTATGGCTTGGCGCGTGCGATCAGCCTGTTCAGCGACAAAGCCTTGCTCAACGCCCTGCAGGCAGTGAAGCAGCAACTGGAGACCGGCGAGGTCAGCAACAACCGCTCCAGGCCGGAACAGGACGACGATTTTTTTTACGTACACGCCGGCGCTGACCAGGTCGCAACCGATCACCCGTCAGCCAAAACCGGCGTTGTTATCGAAGGAGGACCCCACTGATGCGCGCACTCACTTGGCAAGCACCTAATCTACTGCGAGTCGACAATGTCGCCGACCCTGCCATCCTCAACCCACGGGACGCGATCATTCGCGTCACCCTCTCCTCTGTCTGCGGTTCGGACCTGCACTTGCTCGGCGGCTACGTACCGGCCATGAAGCCCGGCGATATCATTGGCCACGAATTCATGGGCGAAGTGGTCGAGGTCGGCAAAGGCGTCACCGACCTGCGCAAGGGTGACAAAGTGATCACCATCTCAATCATCGGCTGCGGCAACTGCGAGCCGTGCCAGCGCAGCGATTTCTCCTGCTGCGACAACTCCAACCCAAACCCGTCGGCGACGGACCTGATGTATGGCCAGCCATGCTGCGGCATCATCGGCTACAGCCACGCCTTTGGCGGTTACCCGGGCAGTCACGCGACTTACGTGCGGGTGCCGTTCGCCGACGTTAACCTGTTCAAGGTGCCCGAAGGCGTGAGCGATGAGCAGGCGCTGTTTGTCTCGGATGCGGCGCCCACCGGTTACTTCGCGGCGGACAATGCCGATATCCAGCCCGGCGACACCGTGGCAGTGTGGGGCTGCGGCGGCGTTGGCCAGATGGCGATCTGCAGTGCTTACCTGTTGGGCGCCGAGCGGGTGATCGCGATTGATCGTTACCCCGACCGGCTGCGCCTGGCCGAAGAACGCGGCAAGGCGATCCCTATCAACTACGAGAAAACCAACGTGCACGAAGCCTTGCTGGAGTTGACTGGCGGACGCGGCCCGGATCGCTGCATCGACTGCGTGGGCATGGAGGCGCATGGCACCGAGATCGACTATGCCTATGACAAGGCCAAGCAGTTGCTCAGGCTGCACACCGAACGCGGCAGCGTGCTAAGGCAGGCCATACGTGTCTGCCGTAAAGGCGGCACGGTATCGGTGGTCGGCGTGTACGGTGGGTTGCTCGACAAGTTCCCAATGGGCGCGATCGTCAACAAGGCGTTGACGCTAAGATCCGGACAGCAACCGGGGCAGCGTTACGCACCGACCCTGTTCGAGCATATTCGCAAAGGCGAGCTTGACCCTGCCTACTTGCTGACCCATCCCATGAGCCTGGAAGACGGGGCGCAAGGCTACAAGCTGTTCAAGGAAAAAACCGATAATTGCCTGCGGGTGGTGTTTAAGCCCTGAGGGTCGTGCGCGTGGTTTCAATGCCTGGCACGCCGAACAGCGGGGGATGTGTGAGCCGTAGATGCCGATACCCATGCTCCGATGAGCGGTTTAGCCAGGCTCCGCGACCGGCGTCGCCAGGCGATTGCACGCGTACAGCGCACTACCCAGCAGCATCAACGCGCCGCCTCGCAACCAAGTGTCGAGGCCTTGCTGGCTGAGCAGGATCAGGCAGGAAACAATCGCCAGCACTGGCACCCAGGTCGGCACACGAAAATGGTGTTCTGCGACGAGGTCGCGGCGCAATACCAGCACCGCCAGGTTGGTGCTGAGGAACACGAAAAGCAGCAACAGCACGACCGTCTCGGCCAACGCTGCGAGCGTGCCGGTCAACGTCAAGGAGATGGCCACCAGGGTGCTGGCGATGATCGCGACCCAAGGCGTACGCCGCTTGGGCAGCACACGTGAAAGCGGCCCCGGCAACAGGCCCATGCGGGCCATGCCATAGGCCAGGCGGCTGGCCATGACCATGGTCAACAGCGCACCGTTGGCGACCGCCACCAGTGCAATGATGGCGAAGAGCTGGGGCGGGATACTCAAGCCCGAGGCGCGTACCACCTCGAGCAACGGCGCCGAGGTGGCCGTCAGTTTGTCCATCGGCAGCACCACTGAAGCAGCGACACCGACCGCCGTATACACGATGCCGGCCGTCACCAACGCGGCAAACAGCGCACGCGGATACACCTTGCGCACCCCGCGTATTTCTTCGGCCAGGTTAGCCGACGTTTCAAAACCGACAAACGAATAGAACGCCAGCAATGCAGCGCCCAGCATCGCAGGCATAGGGTTGACGCCGGCCTTGAACTCCAGCGCGCGGCCGAGGTTGGCTTCGCCCGACTGGATGCACCACGCCGCGGCCACCACCACTAATAGCAGCCCGGACAGTTCGATGCAGGTCATGACCATGTTGGCGCCCAACGACTCCTTGATACCTCGAGCATTGAGCAGCGCTATCACCATCAGGAATATCAGCGCGGCCAGGTGCGGTGATACGTCGACGAACGCCGCCAGGTAGTCGCCGGCAAATGCCAGGGACAGCCCGGCCGCGCTGGTGACGGCGGCCGCCAGCATGCAAAAGCCGACCAGGAACGAAATCAGCGGTGACTTGAATGCCTTCTCGGCGAACACCGAAGCAGCGCCGGCATAGGGGTACTTGGTCACCAGCTCCGCGTACGAACCTGCCGTGAGCATGGCGAAGAACAACGCCACCAGCAGCGGCACCCAGATCGCCCCGCCCACCTCGCCGGCGATGGTGCCGGCCAGCGCGTACACGCCGGCACCGAGCACATCGCCGAGAATGAACAGAAACAACATCGGGCCCGTCACGGCGCGGCGCAAGGACGGTTTTTTGGGTGCGGCTTGGCTGAAGCTGGACTCGGACATGGGCGGCTCGGGCGGCGGGGTTGTTATCAACAATCAGCGGGCGCGGGCCGGCTGACGCAGGGCTCTCTACAATGGAAAATCCACGCGCCGCCAAAGTTCCGTTTTCAGCTGCAACCCCAGCGCAGGCGCCCCGTCAATCGTCCTCGTGCAAGTGCGCGTCAGCGCAGGGCAAACGCCCCGATTCGCCGCCCGCAATCCGTTCCGCCTGATCAATGCCGCGCTTGAGCGCGTCGTGCACGGTCCATTCGGCGCCCGGCAACTGGCTGGTGCGTTCAACCACGCATTGCCCCGTCGCGGTATAGACGCTGACCAACACTTCGATATCGGCGTCTTCGCGCTCCCGGGCCCTGACTTCGATATGGCACCCGTTTTCCACTTCCTGAGTAAAGCACTCTTCTTCCAATGCCTTTTGGGCCCATGCCTTATAAGTATTACCACGAATAAACATAACTGTTCTCCCGGACCTTTAGTGGGTTGACCTTCAAGTAAGACCTGAATGCCTTAAGAGGGATTCCGTCTTTTTTACAAGGGAAATTGCATCATGCACCTATAAAGCTCTAGTGCCGTTTCGCTTGTTAAGCCGTTCGTCAGGCGAAGTAACAAATTGTTAAACCAACCCCGTGACGTCTATTCAAAATATTCGGCAGCGCGGTAAAAAACGCACCGCAGAGCAGCAGCGAAAGCCAACAGATCCGGGCAGTTGATGGGTTTTATCCATTGATGGCGCCGTATTGCCTGGCGTCAGGCACTTGACTGCGCCACGCACTAACAAGCGCAGCGCCAGCGTTTCGCTTAAGTAATTTACGAACACTGTCGCCGGACTTTCGGCGCAGTAACAACGGACGTTTTCAATACAGGAGCAAGGCATGAAACGAGCGATTGGCTATTGCCTGGCATATCTCGCTAGCGTCTTCTTGTTAAGCGGCTGCAACTTAGTGGTGTTCAACCCCAAGGGGCAGATTGCAACCGATGAGCGCGACCTGATTATCCTCGCCACGGGCCTGATGCTGTTGGTTGTGGTGCCGGTGATCGTGCTGACGTTTGTGTTTGCCTACCGCTACCGCGCCACCAATAAAAAGGCCCGTTACTCACCGCGCTGGGCCAGTTCCCACAAAATCGAAGCAGTAGTGTGGGGCGTGCCGCTGCTGATCATCATCACCTTGGGCTGGGTGACGTGGAAAACCACACACGCCCTCGACCCCTATCGCCCGCTCGACTCGGACACGCCACCGATCAACGTCCAGGTGGTGGCCATCGACTGGAAGTGGCTGTTCATCTACCCCGACCTGGGTATCGCCAGCGTCAACGAACTGGCCTTGCCGGTGCACACGCCGGTGAGTTTCACCATCACCTCCGACGCGGCCATGACGTCCTTCTTCATCCCGGCGCTGGGAGGGCAGATCTATGCGATGGCAGGCATGCAGACCAAGCTGCACCTGATCGCCAACGAAACCGGCGAGTTCAAGGGAATCGCCGCCAACTACAACGGCCCCGGTTTTTCCGATATGCATTTCACCACGCTGTCATTGAGCCCCACCGACTTCCAGACCTGGGCGAACAAGGTCAAGGGCGCCTCCACAGTCCTTGACCAAACGAGCTATGCGCACTTAGCCAAGCCCACCATCAAGCACCCCGTGACCTATTACTCGGCAGTGCGGGAGCGGCTGTTCCTGGACATCGTCGATAAATACGAAGGCATGAACAAGGCCAATAAAACCAGGCGAGCGCCATTGAGCGGTACTGAAAAGCGCGTCGATCAACACCCGAGTTTACTGGCCGAGGAGCAATAACAATGTTCGGAAAACTGTCATGGGATGCGATTCCAACCACTGAACCGATTGTGATGTACACGCTGGCCTTCATCGGGCTGATCGGCGCGGCGATGGTGGGCACCATTACCTGGAAACGCAAATGGGGCTATTTGTGGCGCGAGTGGTTCACGTCGGTGGACCACAAAAAGATCGGATGTATGTACATCATCGTCGCGCTGGTGATGCTGCTACGCGGTTTTTCCGACGCAATCATGATGCGCACCCAGCAAGCCATGGCCGCCAGTGGCGGGCCGGGTTATCTGCCGCCGGAACACTACGACCAGATCTTCACTGCCCATGGCGTGATCATGATTTTCTTCGTGGCCATGCCCTTCGTGGTCGGCCTGATGAACGTAGTGGTGCCGTTGCAGATAGGCGCACGCGACGTGGCCTACCCGTTTCTCAACGCGCTGAGCTTCTGGCTGTTCGTGGCCGGTGCCGCGCTGGTCAACGTCTCACTGGGGATCGGTGAGTTTGCGCGAACCGGTTGGGTCGCCTATCCGCCGTTATCCGGGTTGGCATACAGCCCCGGGGTCGGGGTGGACTACTACATATGGTCACTGCAGATATCCGGCGTCGGCACGTTACTGACGGGGCTGAATTTCTTCGTCACGATTTTGAAGATGCGCACCGAAGGCATGACGTTGTTCAAAATGCCGGTGTTCACCTGGAATGCGCTGTGCACCTCGGTGCTGATCCTGGCGTCGTTTCCAATTCTTACCGCCACCCTGCTGATGCTGTCCCTGGACCGTTACCTGGGCATGCATTTCTTTACCAACGAAGCCGGCGGCAACCCGATGATGTACGTGAACTTGATCTGGGCCTGGGGGCATCCGGAGGTGTACATCCTGATCCTGCCGGCGTTCGGAGTGTTTTCCGAGATTGCCGCGACCTTCAGCAGTAAGCGGCTCTTCGGTTACGTGTCGCTGGTATGGGCGACGATTGCGATTACCGTGTTGTCGTTCATCGTGTGGCTGCACCACTTCTTCACCATGGGCTCAGGGGGTAACGTCAACGCGTTCTTCGGCATCATGACCATGATTATCGCGGTGCCGACCGGGGTGAAAATCTTCACCTGGCTGTTCACCATGTACCGTGGCCGGGTGCGCTTCGAGACCCCCATGCTGTGGACCCTGGGCTTTATCGTGACCTTCAGCATCGGCGGGATGACCGGGGTATTGCTGGCAGCGCCGGGCGCTGACTTCATGCTGCACAACAGCCTGTTCCTGATCGCGCATTTTCACAACGTGATCATCGGCGGCGCGGTGTTCGGCTACATGGCCGGCCTGACCTACTGGTTCCCAAAGGCCTTTGGCTTCCGCTTGAACGACAAGCTGGGCCGCATCGCCTTCTGGTGCTGGCTGATCGGCTTTTATTTCGCGTTCATGCCGTCGTATGTACTGGGCTTTATGGGCATGACCCGGCGCCTCAACCATTTCGACAACCCGGAATGGCGGCCGTGGCTGCTGCTGGAAGTGCTGGGCGTGCTCATCATCCTCTGCGGCGTAATTTCCCAGGCTCTGCAGCTGTTCGTCAGCATCCGTAACCGCCACCAATACCGCGACCTTACTGGCGACCCGTGGGACGGACGCACCCTGGAATGGGCCACCGCCTCTCCGCCACCGCTGTACAACTTCGCCGAGCAACCCAAGGTCAATGACCTGGACGCTTATTGGGGCATGAAGGAGCGCGGCGTGAGCACCCTCAGCCACACCGACTACCGAAGCATTCACATGCCGCGCAACACCGCCTCGGGCCTGGTGATCAGCCTGTTCGCGCTGATCTGCAGCTTCGCCCTGGTCTGGCACATCTGGTGGCTGGCGGCGTTCGGCCTGGTGGCTTCGGTGGTCGCGTTCGTGGTGCGCAGCTACGACGAAGACACTGATTACTTCGTGTCCGCGCAAGAGGTGGCGCGCATCGAAACGGCACGTCTCAAAGACCTGGCAGAGGCTTGATCCATGTCCAATATCGTGATTGAAAAAGACATCGCTCATACTCAGGAACACGGACATGAAGACGCGGGTTCGCTGAGCGTCTTCGGGTTCTGGATCTACCTGATGACCGACTGCATCCTGTTCGCGAGCTTGTTCGCCGGCTATGCGGTGTTGCGCGACAGCGTGGCCGGCGGTCCTTCGAGCGTGGATATTTTCGAACTGCCCTATGTGCTCGCTGAAACCATGCTGCTGCTGTTGAGCAGCATCACCTACGGCTACGGGATGCTGGCGATGAACCGTGGCCAGCAAAGCCAGGTGCTGCGTTGGCTGGGACTCACGTTCGTGCTCGGCGCCGGCTTCATTGCCATGGAAATCAACGAGTTCCGCCATTTGATCGCAGAAGGCTACGGACCGGACCGCAGCGCGTTTCTGACCGCTTTTTTCACCCTTGTCGGCACCCACGGCGCGCACGTGTTGACGGGGTTGATCTGGATGGCTGTGCTGATGGTGCAGATTCGCCAGAAAGGCCTGACCAACACCACCGCCACCCGGCTCAGTTGCCTGAGCCTGTTCTGGCACTTCCTGGACGTGGTGTGGATCTGCGTGTTTACCGTGATCTATCTGTTGGGAGTGGTGTGACATGTACAAGCAAAGTTCGATTCACAGCAGCGCCGGTACCAGCCATGGCAGCAGCCGTTCCTACCTGGTCGGGTTCCTGCTGTCGGTGCTGCTGACCCTGATCCCTTTCGCCCTGGTGATGTTCCCTTCGCTGCCGCGCACCATCACCGCCTGGCTGGTGGTGGTGCTGGGGGTTATCCAGATCGTGGTCCACCTCAAGTTCTTCCTGCATCTGGATACGGCCGAGGAACAACGCTGGAACCTGATTGCACTGATTTTTTCGGCGGTCATCATTCTTTTGCTGGTAGGGCTCTCGCTATGGATCATGGACAGTATTCACCACAACATGCTGGCGCACTGAGGTACTGGCTGGGGCTGCTCAATGCAGGAATTCAACTGACCAAGCCAGGGATCATTTTTGGCAATCTCACGTCGGTGCTGGGGGGGTATTTCCTCGCTGGCGGCGGGCGCCTGGCAGACCCTGCGCACCTAGTTGCCACCCTGCTCGGCACTGCATTGGTGATCGGTTGCGGTTGTGTCATTAACAACTGCGCCGATCGAGACATTGATCGGCGCATGGTGCGAACCTGCCATCGCGCACTGGCGCTGCGAACCATCGCGGTGCCCACCGCCGCCAGCTATGCCATCGCACTGGGCGTCAGTGGTTTCGGCCTGCTCTGGGCGGGCAGCAACCTGCTGGCGTGCTGCCTGGCGCTGGTCGGGCTGATGATCTATGCGGGGGTCTACACCTTCTGGCTCAAGCGCCGTTCCCACTGGGGCACCTTGGTCGGCAGCCTCTCCGGGGCAATGCCGCCGGTGATCGGTTATTGCGCGGTCACCGCAAGGTTCGACGCCACGGCGATGATGTTAGTGCTGGTGTTCTGCTGCTGGCAGATGCCCCATTCACACGCCATCACCGTGATGCGCCGCGAGGACTTCCGCGCGGCGCGCCTACCGCTGCTGACCCTGTCCCAAGCCCACCGGCAAATACAGGCGTACACCCTGGCTTTCTTCGCCAGCACCCTGCTGCTGGGCGTGGTGGCCCAGATGGGCATACTGTATTTCGCCGTGATCAGCGCCTTGGGCGGTTACTGGCTGGCGCTGGCCAACAGCAGCGTGCGCCGGGTCGATCCAGCGCGCTGGGCGCGCTCGATCTTCGGCTTCTCGATTCTGTTGGTGATGATCCTCAACCTGATGCTGGCGCTGTCCACGCTGTGTCGAGCAAGCTGCGAATCTTCCTGGGCAAATCAGCGGGCTGGTAGGGTTTGGCAATCAACTCGAATTCATGCACCTGTATATCCGCGCGCTCCAGCGAGTCTTTCGCATAGCCCGTCGTAAGCAGCACCCTGGTATGCGGATACAAGTGTGCTATCTCGCGCGCGAGTTCCGCGCCATTCATCTGGCCGGGCATGATCAAGTCACTGAACACCAGGTCATAGGTCGCGCCGGCGAGCCGATCCAGCGCCTCGGCGGCAGTGTGTGCAATGTCGGTGCTATAACCGTAGTCAGACAGAACCTCTTGCGCGAGCTCGGCCACTTCGGGCCGGTCCTCCACAATCAAGATGTGCTCGTCGCCCTGAAGCGAAGTAGTCGCGGGCGTTTGCTCGACCCAGAGCTGGCTGTCGTTCGCCGGAAAATACAGGCATACCGTCGTGCCAACGCCTGGGTAGGAATGGATGCGTGCAGTACCGCCCGATTGCTTGACGAAGCCATACACCATCGACAATCCCAGCCCCGAACCCTTGCCCTCTTCCTTGGTGGTGAAGAACGGCTGCATGACTTTCTCCTGGACGCTCTCATCGATGCCGTTGCCGTTATCGCTGATCGAGAGGCCCACGTAGCGGCCTTCGGCCAACCCGTCGCGTTGCGCATTGGCATCGCCCGGAACCTGAACGTTGCACGTCTTGATTGTCACGGTCGGCTCGCCATGTCCTCCTAGCGCATCCTGGGCGTTGGATAACAAATGCTGCACCGCCAGCTCCGCCTGCGCAGGGTCAATACGACAGTTCCACAGGTCCTCAGCCAGATCCACATGCAGCTGGACATCCTGCAGTGTCTGCGCCAAAAAATCGGTGCGGCTCAGCAAGGTGTTCAGGTTGATTACGCGACTGTCGAGACGTTGCTTGCGCGAGAACGCGAGTAGCTGTTGGGTCAAGGTTTGAGCTTTTTCGGCGGCGGCCCTGGCGCGGCTGGCGCTGTTGAGGATGCGCTGCGGGTCGGTGCCGGGGCGCTTGGCGCTCTGCTGGATCAGTTCGAGATAACCGACCATCACCTGCAGCAGGTTATTGAAGTCATGGGCGATGCCGCCGGTCAGTTGCCCTAGGGCCTCCAGGTCCTGAACGCGGCGCACGCGCAGTTCTGCGTCGTGGCGCCGGCTCACGTCAAGCTGAGAGGCAAAAAAATACACCAATTGGCCGCTCTCGTTGAACAACGGCGAAATGAACAGTTCATTCCAGAACGTCGAACCGTCCTTGCGGTAGTTGAGTACTTCCACACATACCTCATGGCGGCATGTCATCGCATGCTGCACTTGCCGCAACGCACGCTTATCGGTTTCAGGTCCTTGCAGAAGCCTGCAATTGCGCCCGATCACTTCATCCTGTTCATACCCCGTCAGCCTCAGGAACGCCTGATTGGCGAAGATGATCGGGTTGTCGGCTTGTGCGGGGTCGCAAACGATCATCGCGCTTTGGCTGGTTTCCATCGCCGCGAAAAACAGGTCTTTGCGGCTGGAAGAGAGCCGCGCCGGATCGATACGGTCGACCACGGGCTTTTTCTTGCTTGCCAAGGTTCACCTCCAGTTA
>NZ_VBVZ01000419.1 GCF_005863185.1 Pseudomonas edaphica | reverse complement strand
CGGCAGCTCAGTACACTTGGCCCCATACGCATCCCGAATCAACAGCGCCACGCCCGCTAATTGCTGCAAACTGAACCGCGCCTGCACCCGCCGCTGCCCCAGTTCTTTATTAAGCAACACCAACATCCCCGGCCGATAACGATTGATCTCATCCACCACCGTCGCCAATGTCGCGTTGTTAAATACCAGCACCTGTTCACGCCAAGCAACGACCGCCTGCGCATCCACCCCAATCGGCTCGCCCACACCACCCGCGCCATAAGTCAGTTGCCGGCCACTGTCCAAGCGCACACTGCGCCCGGAAACATCCACCGTCAGCGAACCCTCGATACAGGTCACGCACACATTGCGGTCGGTGTTGCGCACATTGAACCGCGCCTGCGCCGCAGTCACCCAGCCCTCGCCGGCCTGCACCTTGAGCGGTTGCGCCAGCTGTGCAAGCACTTCGACTTCGCCTTCAAGCAACTCAATCCCCTGCCCGACCCGGCTGATACGCGTCTGTGTGTTGAGCTCCAGGCTGACGCCTTGGCTCAACAGCACCTGGCGCTGCTCACCCACCTCGGTGCGATAGTCGGCCCTCAATCCGGCAAACCCGCCCGGCACGCCCACACGCACCATCACCACTGCCGCCGTGGCCGCAATCGCGCCACCCAGGAACGCACGACGCCCAAACTGACGGTGCGGCGCCGACTGTTCGGTGGCCGCGCCCAATTGCCGCCACAACAGCTTGGCCTGCTCGAACGCCTGGGCATGCGCCGGGCTTTGCGCGACCCAGGCCTGCAGCGCCTTGGCATCAGCCACGGTGGCCCGGCCCGAGGTCAGCAACAGCAACCAATCACGGGCTTGTTCGTGCACAGGGTCAGCGGGCGATTGCCGGGTGGAGGGGAAACTGAAAATGTTCAAGCGCGCACATACTCACGGTTTTATCAGGGACTCGACACTAAGACGGTTTTCCGGCCCCGGGACCGAACCGCTGAATCACTTTTCTTTCCAGGCGCTTGGCACAATGGCCCAAAGCAGCCTTGATTTCCTTCTCTACCATGCGCGTGGAAATACCGAAGCGCTGGGAGATTTCCAGGTGCGGCGCTTCTTCCAGGCGCGCAGCGATCAGGATCTTGCGTCGGCGTGCCGGCAGTTCGTACAGGGCTTTGACCAACGACTGGATCTCTTGCTGGCCACCCACCACCCGCGAAGGGTCCTGGGCCTCATCGGCGCTTTGCAGCAACGCCTCGACTTCACTGCCGGTGAGCAAGCGCGCATCCGCCTGGCGGCGGTCGGCGGCGATGTTCAGGGCCATGCGGTACAGGTAGGCGTTGGGTTGTTGCAGGTTCGGCGGCACGTCCATGCGGTCGACCCGCAGGTAGGTTTCGTGCAGCACATCATTGGCCAGGTCCTCCGAGCCCAAGCGTTTGCGCAGGCGCACCTTGAAGTCTTCATAGGAGGCCAGAAACAGACTGACCATCGCACTGTGCCCGGTGTTCTTCATGCGCCCGCGGCTCCCGTCCCTGCTGTGCATTCCATGCGTATTCCTGTTGTGTCGGGCATCAAAAGTAACGTCACCGGCTGGCGCAGCGCGCTGGGTGCCGGGCGTTCGACCCGGGTTGTCCCAAGGCTGCGCACCAGTGCTTCATCGCGTTGTTCGTCGCCGGTGGAGCTGACCAGCCGGCTGTGTTCAATCACGCCATCAGCGTTGACCCACACCTGCACCAACGCCCGAAAGCTGCCGGGCCGGGTCAGTGGCGAACGGCACAGGCTGGCTTCGATCGCCTGTTGCAGCGCGGCGGCGTAACTGGTGTTGATGCGTGCCGTATTGCGCGCTGACGCTCCCCGCAGCAAAGGCGCCGGGGTCGGCGGGACTTGCAGGGTGACCGCATCATCACGTGCATAACGCGCCATCAGCCCACTCCCCGTCAGCAGCACCGCCAGCGCCTCCTGCGCAGTGAACCGCCCGCGCACACCGATGGAGCGCCGGCCCCGCGTCAACTCACGGTCGACCAGCACCGCCATCCCGGTGGCGCGGCTGTAGGCATGCAGTGCGTGTTCCAGGTCCTGCGCGGGCAGGTCCAATGTCAGCAGCGATGGCGCGGCGCTGGCGGGCGTTATGCCAACCAACAGCAACAGCAAGGCCAGGGCACCCATGGCGCGCTTCCAGCCTCCCTGTTCACCCCCCACGCGGCATCGCTGCACGGCTGACGTGTCCTTGAAAACCGTCATCCTGAGGCCCGTTTATGAACCTGATGTTACGGTGATAGCAAAAAAAACATCACGGTGACGGCAAGCCCGCTGAACTACACTTCGCAGCACTAACGGCCCCTCTGTGCGGGCCTGCCAGGAGGCTCCGATGAAGCGTTACACCCCATTCGCCGGCCTGTTGCTGTGCGTCGCATTGCCACTGGCCGCCCACGCCGAAACCGCTGCCAAAGGCTGCACGGAAGTCACGGTAGATGGGTACAAGGCACCCGACTATGGCTGTCTGAGCCAGCAAATGGGCAATGACCCGGACGCGGCCAAGGCCGCGCAAAAGAACCGCGAGGCGCAGAACCTCCCGGTACACAAGCGGCCGCCGAACCAGGTGGGGCTGGCCACGCCGGCGGCGACCAGTAACCGCATGGGCAATACGTTCGGGACGTCGGTAAAACCCCAACGCCCCTGAGCAATCAGGCCAACGCCGCAGCCGCAGGCGGCACAACCACCGGGCTACCGCTGGCAACAAAATCTTCTTTGCGCAACACCACCAGGGCAATCAGCGATACCACACCGGTGGCCACGTAGAAGTACCACGGTGAAGTAATGTCGCCCGTCACTTTGATCAGCCAGGTGGAGATCAGCGGCGCGCTGCCACCAAACACCGCGACCGGCACGTTATAGGCCACGGCAATCCCGGTGGAGCGGATGCGCGTCGGCAGCAACTCACTCATCAGCGCGTAGGTGGATGAGGCGTACAGCCCGAACAGGATCGCCACGGCCATCAACGGCGCGAAGAACGACGCGGGCGTTGCGGTGGGTGCCGACTTGAACAGCCAGAACATCGCCAGCGTGGCCAGGGTGCCGATCACCATCAGAAACGGCTTGCGCCCGTATTTGTCAGTGAAGGCGCCACCAAACGGCATCACGAATGCCGCCGAGAAGCTGGCGACAAACACATAGAGCAAGGTGGTGCCGCTGTCGAACTTGAGGATCTTGGCCATGTAGGTCGAGGCGAAGGTCAGCACCAGGTAAAAGATCGAGCTGTGCAAGGTGATGATGAAGAACACCAGGGCGATGGCGCGTTTCCACTGCCAGACCTCGCGCAGCGGCGCGCGGGAGGTTTGCCCGGCGCGTTGCAAGGCCAGAAACTCCGGGCTGTCTTCGAGCTTGAGGCGGATGTACATGGAGATAAAACCCAGCGGCGCCGCGATCAGGAACGGCACGCGCCAGGCCCACTCCTGCATCGTGTCGGCGCCCAGAATCCAGGTCATGCCGTTCGCCACGGCGCCACCCAGCAGCAGGCCGAGCACGGCGGTAACCATCAACCAGCACGTGGCAAAACCGCGGCGGCCGGGGCCGGCGTATTCGGAGATAAAGCTGGTGACCGTGCCGATCTCGCCGCCCGCCGAAAAACCCTGCACGCAGCGCACCAGAATCAGCAGGATCGGCGCGGCGATGCCCAGGGTCGCATAAGTGGGCAACAGGCCCAGCATTACAGTGGAGCCGGTCATCATCACCAGCGCCATGATCAAGGTTTTGCGCCGGCCGATCTTGTCCGCCAGCGGGCCGAAGAACAGCCCGCCCAACGGCCGGATAAAGAAGCTCAGGGCAAACGCCGCGAAACTGGCGAGCAGGCTGGTGGTGGGGTCGTCGGAGACGAAAAACGCCTGGCCGATGTACACGGCGAGAAAGCCATAGACGCCATAGTCGTACCACTCGATCAAGTGGCCGGAGGTGGCACCGAGAAATGCACGGCGGCGCTTGCGCTGCGTGTCTTGCGCTGTATGGCCCATCGAAGGGACTCCTTGTCGGTTGTTCTGTCCATGAAAACTAGGAAAGCGCGGCGATACTCGCTGCTTTCAACCACTGCCGCAAGTCGGTCTTGAGGGTTTTGCCGTAGCTGTTCTTCGGCAAATCGGCCCTGAACACATACTTTTTGGGTTTCTTGAATGACGCCATGCGCTGCAGAAACCACGCGGTGAGTTCGGCCTCATCCAACGCCTGCCCGCTGCGCGTGACCACAAAGGCCACCACTGACTCGCCCCATTGCGCGTCCGGCTCACCCACCACACACACCTCGGACACGTCGGGATGCTGAACCAGCACTTCCTCAACTTCACGCGGGTACACATTGCTGCCGCCAGTGATGATTACGTCTTTGGAGCGATCGGTGAGGGTCAAGAAGCCGGCCAGGTCGAGAAAGCCGATGTCGCCGGTGAGCAACCAGCCATCCACCAGGGTTTGCGCGGTGGCCTGCGGGTTGCGCCAATAACCTTGCATCACCGTGGCACCGCGCACGGCGATCTCACCGCGCTCGCCGGTCGGCAGCGGTTGGTGCCGGGCATCCAGAATACGAATTTCGACACAGGCTTGTGCGTGGCCGACAGACGCCGCCAAGGTTGACCAGCCTGGGCGCTGGCGGTCCGCGATCAGAGCGCGTGGCAATACGCTGATGGTCATTGGGCTTTCACCCTGGCCGTAGATCTGCACCAAGCGCGCGCCGAAGGTGTCGAGCGCCTCGCACAGGTCGGCCAGGTACATCGGCCCGCCTCCGTAGACGATGGTCTTGATGCCGTCGCCGCCATAACCCTGGCGCCGCGCCTGTTCGACCATGCGCTTGACCATGGTCGGCGCGGCGAACAGCGATACATTGCCCAGCTGCGCAGCCAGGCCAAACAGCTCGCCGGCATCAAAACCGCCGGAAGCCGGCACCACATGCCGGGCGCCGCAGCGCACATGGATGAAGTTGTACAGCCCCGCCCCGTGGGACATCGGCGCGGCATACACGGCTGCGTCGTCGGCACTCACCGGGTCGACATCCGTGGGGTAACACAGCGACATGGCGACCAGGTTGCCGTGGGACAACATCACGCCCTTGGAGCGCCCGGTGGTGCCGGAGGTGTAGAACAGCCAGGCCAGGTCCTCGTCCAGGCGCGGCACCGGCTGCTCCAGGGTCGGCCAGCCGCGGGTCGGCGGCAGTGTGTGAGCGTCCAGTTCCTTGCAGCGCGCAGGCAAGTCCCGGGATGACGCAAATACCCGGCCGCCGTCGGTAAAGATCAAGCGGGCCTCGGCATGGGTAGCAATCCACGCGGCTTCTGCCGGGTGCAATTTGGCGTTGATCGGCACCACCACGCCACCCAGCCACCAGATGGCGTAGAGCACTTCCAGGTAGTCGCAGCTGTTCTTCATCAACAGCGCTACCGCATCGCCCGGCACCAGGCCATATTGATCGACCAGTTGCGCGGCGCGTTGGCGGACATGGCCGGTGAAGGTTGCGTAGTCGGCGACTTGCCGCGTGCCCTCAAAC
>NZ_VBVZ01000418.1 GCF_005863185.1 Pseudomonas edaphica | reverse complement strand
TGCCCATTCCCTACGCTCATGAAGCGCAATGGCTTCAAGGACAAACAGCCTGACTCCCTGGGCCAGAAATCACACTTACCCTAAGCGTAGAAACAATCTCGTCACGTGTGGGATTTTTTTAGAGTATTCACTTAAAAAATTACTTCGGTAACAAATACCTACAACCCTTTCTCACGCAGCGACCGGTAAAGGTGGATATCGGGAAGCTCTTGCGCATACAGCTGCGGGTCAGGCAGGCGTTAAACGCGGGCAACAAAAAACCCACCGAGTCGGGTGGGTTTATTGCAGGCAGACGCGGGTTCAATCCCTCAGGTCAGACTCGTGAATCGGCTGATCACGGTGAGTCGCCCGCTGGTACTGCGCGGGCCAGATGGCTTTGCGCCCACCCAAGTCATCGTCGGCATGCAGCGGCCAGTAAGGGTCACGCAACAGCTCACGGGCGAGGAAGATGATGTCGGCCTGGCAGGTGCGCAGTATGTGTTCAGCCTGGGCCGGTTCGGTGATCATGCCCACCGTGCCGGTGGCGATACCCGACTCTTTGCGCACGCGCTCGGCAAACCGCGTCTGGTAGCCCGGGCCGGTGGGAATCTCGGCGTTGGCGGCGGTGCCACCGGAGGACACGTCGATCAGGTCCACGCCGAGTTCTTTGAGGCGGCGCGCCAGCTCTACGGTTTCATCGGGGTTCCAGCCGTCTTCGACCCAATCGGTGGCCGACACCCGCACAAACAGCGGCAGCTCCTGGGGCCAGACGGCGCGCACGGCGGTGGTCACTTCGAGCACCAGGCGGATACGGTTTTCAAACGAGCCGCCGTAGTGGTCCTGGCGCTGGTTGCTGATCGGCGAGAGGAATTGATGCAACAGGTAACCGTGGGCAGCGTGGATCTCCACCACTTCGAAACCGGCGGTCAGCGCGCGTTTGGCGGCGGCGACAAAGTCGGCAATCACCTGCTGGATCTGCCCTTCATCCAGTGGCCTGGGTTGCGTGTGGTTCGGGTCAAAGGCAATCGGCGAAGGGCCCACCGGCACCCAGCCGCCCTCCTCCGGCTTGACGCTGCCGTGCTTGCCGATCCACGGCCGATGGGTGCTGGCCTTGCGCCCGGCATGTGCCAGCTGGATGCCCGCCACCGCGCCTTGAGCAGCAATAAAGCGGGTGATGCGCTGCAGCGGTTCGATCTGCGCGTCGTTCCACAGGCCCAGGTCCTGGGCGGTGATGCGGCCATCGGCGGTGACGGCGGTGGCTTCAGTAAAAATCAGCCCGGCACCACCGACGGCGCGGCTGCCCAGGTGCACCAGGTGCCAGTCATTGGCCAGGCCATCGTCGGACGAGTATTGGCACATCGGCGAGACGGCGATGCGGTTGAGCAAGGTCAATTGACGGAGGGTGTAGGGTTCGAGCAGCTGACTCATGGCGCACCTCTTCTGGGTTCTGTGGGCACTATTCAAACAGTGCTTAGAGCCTAGTCGACAACGGTGGATTGCACAGGGTTCAGAAAGGAAAGCGGGAGCCGAATGCCGGCTCCCGTGTTGCAAAAGATTACATCTCGACCTGGGTGCCCAGCTCGATCACCCGGTTTACCGGGAGTTTGAAGAAGCGCAGGTTGCCGTTGGCGTTTTTCAACATGAACGCAAACAAGCTCTCACGCCAACGGGCCATGCCCTTGATGCGCGAGGCGATCACCGTTTCACGGCTGAGGAAGTAGGTGGTGCGCATCGGGCTGAAATCCAGATCGTCCAGGTGGCACAGTTTCAGGGCCTCGGGCACGTCCGGCTCATCGGTAAAGCCAAAATGCAGGATCACCCGGAAGAAGCCTTCGCCGTAGGCGTCCACCTCAAAGCGCCGCGAGGCAGGCACACGCGGAATGTCTTCGTAGACCACCGTGAGCATCACCACTTGCTCATGCAACACCTGATTATGCAGCAGGTTGTGCAACAGCGCGTGGGGCACGGCATCGGGCCGCGCGGTGAGGAACACCGCAGTGCCCTGCACGCGATGAGGCGGTTGCACGCGGATACTGCTGATAAAGATCGGCAACGGCAGCCCGCCTTCGTCGAGGCGGTCCATCAACAGTTCCTTGCCGCGCTTCCAGGTGGTCATCAGCACAAACAGCACAATCCCCGCCAACACCGGGAAGGCACCGCCCTGCACGATCTTTGGCACGTTGGCGGCGAAGAACAGGCCGTCCACCAACAGGAAGCCGATCAGCACCGGAATCGCCAGCACCGGCGGCCACTTCCAGAGCAGCAGCATCACCGCCGACACCAGGATGCTGGTAATCAACATGGTGCCGGTGACTGCCACGCCGTAGGCGGAGGCCAGGGCATTGGAGGATTCGAAGCCGAGCACCAGCAGGATCACGCCGACCATCAGCGACCAGTTCACCGCGCCAATGTAGATCTGGCCTTGCTCGGCGCTGGAGGTGTGCTGGATATGCATGCGCGGGATGTAACCCAACTGGATCGCCTGACGCGTCAGCGAGAACGCGCCGGAAATCACCGCCTGGGATGCAATCACGGTGGCCAGGGTCGACAGCGCGACCAATGGCACCAAGGCCCATTCCGGCGCGAGCAAGTAGAACGGGTTGCGCGCCGCTTCGGGGTTTTCCAGCAGCAACGCGCCCTGGCCGAAGTAATTGAGCACCAGCGCCGGCAGCACCAGGGCGAACCAGGCACGGGCGATCGGCTTGCGGCCGAAGTGGCCCATGTCGGCGTACAGCGCTTCGGCACCGGTCAAGGCCAGCACCACGGCGCCAAGAATCGCGACGCCCATGCCCGGATGGGACACAAAGAAACGCACGCCCCACACGGGGTTCAGCGCATTGAGCACCTCGGGATGTTGCAGGATGCCGTGCACGCCAAGACCGCCCAGCACCAGGAACCACACCACCATCACCGGCCCGAACAGCTTGCCGATGCGGTCAGTGCCGTGTTTCTGGATCAGGAACAGCCCCACCAGCACCACCAGCGACAGCGGCACCACCCAACGTTCAATCCCGTCAAAGGCCAGTTCCAGGCCTTCAACCGCCGACAATACCGAGATCGCCGGGGTAATCATGCTGTCGCCGTAGAACAGCGCCGCACCGATCAAGCCGAGGATCACCAGCACCGAACGCAACTTGGGGTACGGCGACGCCGCCCGTCGCGCCAGCGCCGTCAGGGCCATGATGCCGCCTTCGCCCTGGTTGTCCGCGCGCAGGATAAACAGCACGTACTTGATCGACACGACCCACACCAGCGACCAGAAAATCAGCGCCAGAATGCCAAAGACCCCGTCGTGATTGACTTGAACCCCATAACCACCGGTAAACACTTCTTTAAGGGTATAGAGCGGGCTGGTACCGATATCGCCGTAAACCACCCCGACCGCCGCCACCAGCATGCCAATCGGCTTTGCATTGGAATGCTCGGCACCTGCTGCCTGACTATTTGCCTGACCCATCAACCACTCCTGCCCTTTGACCTGAGGTCTTTTATAAACAACGCGCCTAAGCTGACCCTAGCATGCGCTGTTTTACTTCTCGTAACAGACGTTTTATTGACCCCGGGGTTTCACCCGTGCGCAACGGCGCGAAGCATAGCGCAGCACTCGTCGCATTTCCCCGTATAAAGCTGGTCAAGCGCGCTGCCCGTCGATAGAATTGCGCACTTTTTGATCAGAGGCGCACCAAGCGCCCGTCTACCGCCATGTCGTGCCCGACTGGCGGCGTCATTCAATACCGAGGTTAGACATGTCCACCACCATCGCAAAAGCCAACCCAAAGGTCGGCTTTGTATCCCTGGGTTGCCCGAAGGCTCTCGTTGACTCCGAGCGCATCCTCACGCAACTGCGTATGGAAGGCTATGACGTCGTGTCCACTTATCAGGACGCCGACGTGGTGGTGGTTAACACCTGCGGCTTCATCGACTCGGCCAAGGCTGAATCGCTGGAAGTGATCGGCGAAGCCATCAAGGAAAACGGCAAGGTAATCGTCACCGGCTGCATGGGCGTGGAAGAAGGCAATATCCGCAACGTGCACCCAAGCGTGCTGGCGGTAACCGGCCCGCAGCAGTACGAGCAGGTGGTCAACGCCGTGCACGACGTGGTGCCGCCGCGTCAGGACCACAACCCGCTGATCGACCTGGTGCCGCCGCAAGGCATCAAGCTGACGCCGCGCCACTACGCGTACCTGAAGATTTCCGAAGGCTGCAACCACAGCTGCAGCTTCTGCATCATCCCGTCGATGCGCGGCAAGCTGGTCAGCCGCCCGGTGGGCGATGTATTGGACGAAGCCCAGCGCCTGGTCAAATCCGGTGTTAAAGAGCTGTTGGTGATCTCCCAGGACACCAGCGCCTACGGCGTCGACGTGAAATACCGCACCGGCTTCTGGAACGGCGCGCCGGTGAAAACCCGCATGACCGAACTGTGCGAAGCCTTGAGCAGCCTGGGCGTGTGGGTGCGCCTGCACTACGTTTACCCGTACCCGCACGTGGACGAGCTGATCCCGTTGATGGCCGCCGGCAAGATCCTGCCGTACCTGGACATTCCGTTCCAGCACGCCAGCCCGAAAATCCTCAAGGCCATGAAACGCCCGGCCTTCGAAGACAAGACCCTGGCGCGCATCAAGAACTGGCGCGAGATCTGCCCGGAGCTGATCATCCGTTCGACCTTCATCGTCGGCTTCCCTGGCGAAACCGAAGAAGACTTCCAGTACCTGCTGGACTGGCTGACCGAAGCGCAGCTGGATCGCGTCGGTTGCTTCCAGTACTCGCCGGTCGAAGGAGCCCCGGCCAACCTGCTGGACGCGGCCATCGTGCCGGACGACGTCAAGCAGGACCGCTGGGAGCGCTTCATGGCGCATCAGCAGGCCATCAGCTCCGCACGCCTGCAACTGCGCATCGGCAAGGAAATCGAAGTACTGATCGACGAAGTCGACGAGCAAGGCGCAGTGGGCCGTTGCTTCTTCGATGCGCCGGAAATCGACGGTAACGTGTTTATCGACGATGCCAGCGGCTTGAAGCCGGGCGACAAGGTCTGGTGCACCGTGACGGATGCCGACGAGTACGACCTGTGGGCTGAAAAGCGCGACTAGCTCTGCGCACGCAAAGCGTCCGGCGAGGCATTCCCACGCAGAGCGTGGGAACGATCGGCGTGAAAAATTGAAAAAGCCTCGTGTCTGAGCAAGATGCGGGGCTTTTTTAGGTCTATCGTTTGCCCATCAGCGCCGATCATCGGCAAGGGGCAGCGGGCATGCGTCAGCATTCGGTTATCCACACACCTAAAACCAGCGACTACCAGCAATTGGCGCAGATCTGGGAAGACTCCGTGCGAGCGACCCATGACTTTTTGCCGGACAGCTACATCGTACTGCTCAAGGAGCTGGTGCTGACGCGCTACCTGGACGCGGTGATGCGATCCGCGTACAGAATCGCGCGACCATTGAGGTT
This sequence comes from Pseudomonas edaphica, assembly GCF_005863185.1. Lineage (GTDB taxonomy): Bacteria > Pseudomonadota > Gammaproteobacteria > Pseudomonadales > Pseudomonadaceae > Aquipseudomonas > Aquipseudomonas edaphica. The sequence continues at coordinate 84 of NZ_VBVZ01000418.1, read as the reverse complement.
ACGCGCGGCACGGCCAATGGTCTGGATCAACGAGCGCTCGGAACGCAGGAAGCCTTCCTTGTCCGCATCCAGAATCGCCACCAG
>NZ_VBVZ01000417.1 GCF_005863185.1 Pseudomonas edaphica | reverse complement strand
GGCGAAGCCAATGAAGACGGCATCAGTTTCACCCGCCCGGACGGCCCGCAACAGCTGAGCGCCGGCGACGGTGAAGCCACGGGCCTTAAATGGCTGGCAGATAAAAAAGACTGCCTGATCGTCGACACCGGCGAAGGCTACTGCCGCGACTGAGGCGGCAAACCTGACATAACTTTCATCTGGCGCCCCTGCCGACACGGCCTGACAGCAGCGATACTAGGCAGCTCTCGTTGCTTGTCAGACAGCCGGGCTGGCGCCATGCCCCTGCACCAACAACACTGCTCTTAAAATAAAGAGCGCAGGCTTAACGAGAGGACTGCACCCATGCTATGGAAAAAAGGCCGACGCAGCGACAACGTGGTGGACGCCCGCGATGACAGTGGTGGCGGCGGCGGTGGCGGCATGCGCTTTGGCGGCGGCAAAGGCCTGAGCCTCACGGCGATTGTGCTGATCGTCGGCATCGGCTGGCTGACCGGCCAGGACCCGATGCAGATCCTCGGCCAGCTAAGCGGCCAAATGGAGCAAGCGCCCCCGGCGAGTACGCAGGCGCGCCAGGCGCCGCCGGCCAATGATCAACAGGCCGATTTCGTGCGCGCCGTGCTGGGCGACACGGAAGACACCTGGGGCCAGGTGTTCAAGGAAAACGGGTTGGCCTACAAGAACCCGAAACTGATTCTGTTCCGTGGCCGGGTCAACTCCGCCTGCGGTGGCGCCACCTCGGCCAGCGGCCCGTTCTACTGCCCGGCCGACCAGCAAGTGTATCTGGACCTGGATTTCTTCCGGGAGATGTCGCAACGCTTCAAGGCTTCGGGCGAGTTCGCCCAGGCGTATGTGATCGCCCACGAAGTCGGGCACCACGTGCAAACGCTGCTGGGCATCTCGGCCAAGATCCAGGCCGCACGCCAGCAAGGCCGGCAGATGGAAGGTGACGGCGGTTTACTGGTACGCCAGGAACTGCAAGCCGACTGTTTCGCCGGCGTGTGGGCCAACCGCGCGCAAAAACGCCTGAACTGGCTGGAGCCCGGCGATATTGAAGCCGCACTGAATGCGGCCAACGCCATCGGCGATGACCGTTTGCAGCAACAGGGTCAAGGGCGCGTAGTGCCGGACTCGTTTACCCACGGCACCTCGGCACAGCGGGTTCGCTGGTTCAAGACCGGCTTCGCAGAGGGCCAGATCTCTCAATGCGACACCTTTACAGCCAAGAGTCTTTAAATGAATAAACGATTGGGGTTGCTGCTTAGCGCATTAGCGATGTGTTCCACCACCACCTGGGCCGCCGAGAAAGAACATGGCGTCAAGGTGGTCAGCCCCGATCGTTTCCAACTGGAGGCCGGCGCCTTGAGCCTGGGCTTGAGCCAGGACTGGCGCCAGCCGCTGCCCAACGTCACTCGCGCATTGATCATCGTGCACGGTCGCCTGCGCAATGCGCAGACCTACCTGCAAAGCGGCGAAGATGCCGCCCAGCACGCAGGCCTTGCCGCCAATACCCTGGTGATCGCGCCGCAGTTTTTGAATGAGTTGGATACCCAGCGCAACCACCTCGACAATCAGGTGCTGCGCTGGAACCACAACGACTGGATGGCCGGCGACCCGTCGACCGGCCCAGGCCACATCAGCTCCTACGGCGCCCTCGACCAGATCATCAAACACCTGGGCAACCGCAAGCTGTTCCCGGCCTTGAAAGAAATCGTGGTCGCCGGCCATTCCGGCGGCGGCCAGGTGGTGCAGCGTTTCGCCCTCACCAGCCACGACCACCCGATGTTGCAAACCGAAGGTATCAGCCTGCGTTATGTGGTGGCTAACCCGTCGTCCTACGCCTACTTCAGCCCGCAACGCCCGGTGAAGTTTGATGTGGCCAGTTGCCCAGGCTTCAACGACTGGAAGTACGGCATGCAGAACCTGCCGGATTACGCCAAAGGCCAGAGCGCGCAGCAGCTGGAGCAGGTTTACGCGTCACGCAACATCACCTACCTGCTGGGCCAGCAAGACACCGACCCCAACCACCCGGCGCTGGATAAAAGCTGCGAAGCCGAGACCCAGGGCGCGTATCGCCTGATTCGCGGGCACAACTATTTCGACTACCTCAAGCAGCGCCATCCGCAACTGACGCAGAAGCTGGTGGAAGTGCCAGGGGTTGGGCACGACGGCGATAAGATGTTTACGTCGCCTGAGGGTGAGCAGGTGCTGTTCGGTAAGTAACTGACAAAACCGGATCAAACATGTGGGAGCTGGCTTGTGTGGGAGCTGGCTTGCCTGCGATGCAGACACCTCGGTCTAACAGGCATAGCGAGGTGATGCTATCGCAGGCAAGCCAGCTGCCACACAAGCCCGACCAAGGTGCCTGGGTTAGAGCATTCGGCGCAACGCCGCGCAATCCTCAGCATGCCAATCCGCCAGTTCCGGCCACGGGTTCTCGGGCAGATTAACCAATACCGTCCTGGTCCCCGCCGCCCGGCCACAAACCAGGTCAAAGCGGTAATCCCCAACCATCACCATCGCGCTCGGCGCTACCTTCCAGGCAGTCGCCAGTTTCAGCAACCCACCCGGATCCGGCTTGGGCGGCGCATCATCACGCCCCAGCACATCCTCGACGGCAAAGCAGTCCGCCAGGCCAATCGCTTCAAGGGTGATATGCGCCAACTCGCGCGCATTGCGCGTCAGGATGCCCAGGCGATAGCCCCGCCCGGCCAGCTCGCGCACCAGCTCCACCGCGCCAACAGCAGCAACCGACCCCACAGCCAGCTCGCGCTCGTGCTCAAGCAACCAGGCATGCTTGGCCGCCGCCACATCCGCAGGCAATGCCGCCAGGTGCGTGAGAATGTCGTCTTCAGGTGGAATATCGAGCGCCACGCGAATCGCCACAAAATCATGCACGGCCACCGTGAGGGTGCCGTCCATGTCAAAAACCCAGTGCTTAACGTCCGACAGGCTCATGCCCAATCCTTGCGATGGCGAATCAGCCCTTCCTGGGTCACCGAAGCCACCAGTTGCCCGGCGCGGTTGTACACGCTGCCACGGGAGAAACCCCGTGAGTTACCGGCCCACGGGCTGTCCATCGCATACAAAAGCCAGTCATCGGCGCGCAGGTCGGCGTGGAACCACAGCGCATGGTCAAGGCTGGCGACCTGCATGTCTTTCTGCCAAACCGTCTTGCCGTGGGGCAGCAGCGAGGTCGTCAGCAAGCCGAAATCCGAAGCATAGGCCAGCAGGTATTTATGCAGCGCCGGCGAATCGGCCAATGCGCCGTCCGCACGAAACCACACGTACTTGACCGGGTCGGACGGCTGCGGGTTGAACGGGTCTTTTTCGGTCACCGGGCGCACTTCGATCGGCTTGGGGCACAGCAGCTTGTCGCGCATGTGCTCGGGAATCAGGTGCGCGCGTTGCTTGGTCAGTTCCAGCTCCGACGGCAGGTTTTCCGGGCCGACCACCACGGGCATGGTGGTCTGGTGCTCGAAGCCCTCTTCGTCATACTGGAACGAGGTGGTGCAGGTGAAAATCGGGTTGCCCTTCTGGATCGCCGTGACGCGGCGCGTGCTGAAACTGCCGCCATCGCGCACGCGGTCCACCGAATACACCACTGGCAGTGCAGCATCGCCAGGGCGCAGGAAATAGCCATGCAGGGAATGCACGTGACGCGCTTCTTCTACGGTCTGGCTGGCGGCCGACAGCGACTGGCCCAGCACTTGGCCGCCGAACAGTTGGCGAAAGCCCAGGTCCTGGCTGCGGCCGCGAAAGAGGTTTTCCTCGATCGGTTCCAGGGTCAGCAAGTCCACCAGATCTTCCAATACTTGGCTCATAGAGCAACTCCTACAATCAATAGGGCATTCCGGGCTGCTTATCCGTGCAGCGTGTCCAACCATTGGGCGCGGGTGATGCGGTACAACACATGATGGCGCAGCGGGTCATCGGCTGCGACCTTGGGGTGTTCAAAATCTGCCTGCGGATCGTAATGCATACCGATGGCCTGCATGACTTTTTGTGATGGCAGATTGGATTCGGTGGTGAAGGCGAGGATTTCGTCCAACTGCAGCCGGTCGAAACCACAGCGCAGCGCGGTCCACGCCGCTTCACTGGCATAACCCAGGCCCCAATGCTCGTGGGCCAGGCGCCAGCCAATTTCTACCGCTGGGGTAAAGTTGGCCTCGAAGTTGACGTTTAGCAGCCCGGTCAGGCCGATAAATTCGCCGGTATCCTTACGCTGCAAGGCCCAAAGGCCAAAGCCATATTCGGCAAAATGCCCGCGAATACGGCCGATCAGCGCGGCGCTTTCCAGGTGGCTCAGCTTGGCCGGGAAATAGCGCATTACCTGCGGGTCGGCGCACATGCGTGCAAATTCCGTCAGGTCGCTGTCACGCCATTGGCGCAGCACCAGCCGTGCGCTTTCCAATTCCAGTATCGGCTCCATGGGTCCCCCTCCCTTGCCATGTGCGTGAGTGTACAGCGCTGGTAAGATCCGTCGCAGGTTCCCGTCAGAAAATCCCATGCCTTTGCCATTGATCTACCACGATGACTACAGCCCTGAGTTCCCGGCGGACCACCGGTTCCCCATGGACAAGTTCCGCCTGTTGCGTGACCACCTGGTGAGCAGCGGCCTGACCCAGGACAGCCACTTGCTGCGACCCGAGGTCTGCCCCGCCGAGATTCTGGCCCTGGCCCATGAACCTGGGTATATCGAGCGCTACATGAGCGGTGAGCTGTCCCGCGAAGACCAGCGACGCCTCGGCCTGCCCTGGAACGAAGCCCTGGCGCGGCGTACCGTGCGTGCAGTTGGCGGCTCAATTCTCGCAGCAGAAAAAGCCCTGGAACACGGCCTGGCCTGCCACCTGGCGGGCGGCACGCACCACGCCCGCTACGACTACCCGGCGGGCTTTTGCATCTTCAATGACCTGGCGGTGATCAGCCATTACCTGCTGGCCAGCGGGCGGGTCAACCGCGTGCTGATCTTCGACTGCGACGTGCATCAGGGCGACGGCACTGCGCGCATCCTCCATGACACACCGGACGCCATCACCGTGTCGCTGCACTGCGAAAAGAACTTCCCGGCGCGCAAGGCCCAGAGCGACTGGGACATCCCGCTGCCCATGGGCATGGGCGATGCCGACTACCACAAGGTGGTCGACGACGCGCTCAACTACCTGTTGCCGCTGTACCAGCCCGACCTGGTGCTGTACGACGCCGGGGTGGATGTACACAAGGACGACGCCCTCGGTTACCTCAAACTGACAGACGCAGGCGTGGCCGCCCGCGATGAAAGCGTGATGCGCCACTGCCTGGGCCGCGACATTCCCGTGATGGGCGTGATCGGCGGCGGCTACAGCAAAGACCGCCCGGCCCTGGCCCGCCGCCATGGCATCCTGCACCACAGCGCACAACGGGTGTGGGCGTCATCAGGTTGTCATTGAGTTGTGGGCGTTACCCACAATGCCTGTGGAACGGCCTGTGGATAACTTGAGCGTAAGGGTCTGAAAGCCAGCAGCCGTATGGCGTGTAGGAAAGTGTACGTT
>NZ_VBVZ01000416.1 GCF_005863185.1 Pseudomonas edaphica | reverse complement strand
GGAGCTGGCTTGCCTGCGATGGCGGCGGGTCAGCTCACACAGCTGCAATTGATAGACCGCTATCGCAGGCAAGCCAGCTCCCACAGTTGATCTCTTTAGGTCTTAAGACCTGATACCGACCCACACTTATCTATTAGCGACATGTTCGTAAGAGAACATGCAATCGCTCCAATTTCCTGTGTTTGCAGATAAGAGGCGATGCTATTTTCGGTAACGAAACTGTAACATTCGCATCCGCAGTCAAAACAAGAAATTTGGAGCTCTTGAATGTTTGCTTTCTTTCGTCCTGCCGCACACCAGGCGCCCCTGCCTGAAGAAAAAATAGACAGTACCTATCGACGGCTGCGCTGGCAGATCTTCGCCGGTATTTTCTTCGGTTACGCGGGCTACTACCTGCTGCGCAAAAACTTCTCGCTGGCCATGCCGTACCTGATCGACGAGGGTTACACCCGTGGCGAGCTGGGCCTGGCAATGTCAGCCATCGCGATTGCCTACGGCTTGTCCAAGTTCCTGATGGGCCTGGTGTCCGACCGCTCCAACCCACGCTACTTCCTGCCCTTTGGCCTGTTGATATCGGCCGGTGTGATGTTCATTTTCGGTTTCGCACCTTGGGCGACGTCCAGCGTAACCATGATGTTCATTTTGCTGTTCATCAACGGCTGGGCACAGGGCATGGGCTGGCCGCCGAGTGGGCGCACCATGGTGCACTGGTGGTCGCAGAAAGAACGCGGCGGCGTGGTGTCGGTGTGGAACGTGGCGCATAACGTCGGCGGTGGCCTGATCGGCCCGCTGTTCCTGCTGGGTATGGCGTGGTTCAACGACTGGCACGCAGCGTTCTATGTGCCGGCGACCGTGGCATTGGCCGTGGCGGCATTTGCCTTCATCACCATGCGCGACACCCCGCAATCGGTCGGCCTGCCGCCCATCGAGCAGTACAAGAACGACTACCCGGAAGGCTACAACGCCAGCCACGAAGACGAGTTCAGCGCCAAGGAAATCTTCGTCAAGTACGTGCTGCGCAACAAAATGCTGTGGTACATCGCCTTCGCCAACGTGTTCGTCTACCTGCTGCGCTACGGCGTACTGGACTGGGCACCGACCTACCTCAAAGAAGCCAAGCATTTCGACGTGGATAAAACCTCGTGGGCGTACTTCTTCTACGAGTGGGCGGGCATTCCAGGCACGCTGCTGTGCGGCTGGATGTCGGACAAGATCTTCCGTGGCAACCGTGGACTGACCGGCATCGTGTTCATGGCGTTGGTCACCGTGGCGACCCTGGTTTACTGGCTCAACCCGCCAGGCAACCCAATGGTCGACATGATTGCGCTGTTCTCCATCGGCTTCCTGATCTACGGCCCGGTGATGCTGATCGGCCTGCAGGCGCTGGAACTGGCGCCGAAGAAAGCCGCGGGCACCGCTGCTGGTTTCACGGGCTTGTTCGGCTACCTGGGTGGTTCGGTGGCAGCGAGTGCGGCCATGGGCTACACCGTGGACCATTTCGGCTGGGACGGTGGGTTTGTGTTGCTGGTGGGCGCATGCCTGTTGGCGATCGCGTTCCTGATCCCGACGCTGTGGCACACCAACAGCGTCAGCGCGGCGCGTTAATTCCCGCCGCAGTCTTTGGCACAACGCTTGAGCCGCGCCTCCAGGTTTTTATCTGGCATGGCGTGGCTACGCAGGGCGTTCACGGTCTGCTCGACATAATCGCGAGTGGTGCCGTAACGCCCGCAAGCGCTTTCCAGCACGTGGTTAAGCACGATATCGGGCAGGTTGCCAGCATAGCTGGGCAAGTGCCGCTCCAACACAAACCCCAGCGCCTGCACTTGGCTGCCATCTTCCAGGCGGCAGCTGAGCCAGTGCGGTCGGTACGACGGGTAAGGCATCTCGCGCTGCCACAAGGCATAAAGCGAGGCCTCAAGCTGGTCTTCCGGCAAGCGGTAGGCAAACCCGCTGCAAGAACCACCGCGATCCAGGCCGAACACCAACCCTGGCGACTCCGGCGTGCCTCGATGCTCATGTGACCACAGGTACAAACCCCGGTGATAACCGTGAACCCGTGCGCGCATGCGCTGGGTCGACGAGCATTCGGGACGCCAGATCAGCGAACCATAAGCGAATAGCCAGACCGGCCCGCCCTTATGCCTGGCCATGGTGGCCTGCATCGAACTCATTAATTGCTCGTGAGTCAGTTGCGGCCCCAGATCGAGCCGCGGAGGGTAAGCCAATTGCAACAGATCGGTTTCAATAACGGTCATGGCGGATCGCTTAGGTCCCCTGCGTGTTACCAGTTGTAAGCAACTTTACCGTAATAAAACGCGCCGCTGTAACCGTACGGCGAAAAAGTGCTGTAAGCGAGGTTGCCGCCGCTGCTGGCGTAGGCATTGACCTTCTCCGGGTATTTATCGGTGATGTTGTCGCCGCCCAACGTGAAGGTCCAGTTCTTCAACTTATAGTCTGCCGACAGGTCCAGCACCCAGGCGGCCTTGAAGGTCTGATCGTTGACCTTGTCGGCCTGGTAGCTGGTGAATTCCCCATAGCGCACCAGGTTGCTGTGCAGCGCCCAACGACCGTAGGTGAAGTCGTTGCCCAGGCTGAGCTTGTGCTGCGGCGTGGTATCGCCCAGCAAACCAATGCGCTCACGGCGGTCTACCCGCACCAGGTTGGCGCCCAGGCTGTCCAGAATCGCCGGGTTGGGCTTCACGTCGGTGACTTTGGTGTGGTTGTAGTTGTAGCCCACGGTGCTGTTCCAGCGGATGCCGTTATCGAACGGGTAGCGATAGTTGGCCACCAGGTCGACACCGTCGGTGCTGGTGTCGGTGGCGTTGGTGAAGTAACGGGCGCTGGTGTAGTTGATGTTGCCGACGCCATTGGCTTGCAGGTAGGCGATAGTCGCCGGGTTGAGATTGAGGTTGGATGACAAGCTGATGCGGTCGCGGATGTCGATGCGGTACACATCGAGCGTCACGGTCAGGTCATCGGCCGGCTCCAGCACCAGGCCAAGACTGTAATTGCGCGACTTCTCGGCCTTCAGGTCTTCGGCGCCCAACAGGCGGGCGACCTGGCTGTTGGCCGGGAAGGTGCCAGCTTCCTGGATGGTGTTGCCGATCAGCTGTGACGAGGTGTAGGCAAAGTTCTGCTGGGCCAGGGATGGCGCACGGAAACCATTGGAAATGCTGCCACGCAAGGCGACGTGCGGGGTGAAGTCATAACGCGCCGACAGCGAGCCGCTGACGTTGGAGCCGAAGTCGCTGTAGTCCTCATGACGTACGGCGGCTGAGGCGCTGAGTTTTTCGGTGAAGTTGGTTTCCAGGTCCAGATACTGAGCCCAGTTGTGCCGCGAGGTGCTACCGGCGTCGGCATCACGGAACCCACCCAGGCCCGAACTGCCGGTCTGGTAGTAGGACGCCGGCTCGCCCGCTTCAATTTGATAACCCTGGCGCAGGTATTCGCCGCCAAAAGCCAACGACACCGGGTACGGCAAAAAGCCCACGTCGAACTCACGGGACAGGTCCAGGCTGACCTGGCGCTGATCGTTGCTCAAGGTACCGTTGTTAAATTTGCGCGGAGTGACCAGGCCGAGTGAGGTGTTGATGGTTTCGGTGCCCAGTTCGTACTGGTTCTTGCCATAGTTGGCCGACAGGTCGTAATGCCAATCGTAGGCCAGCAAGCCGCGCAGGCCGACCACCAAGGACGTGTCTTCAAGATTGCCCTTGATCAAAGGCAGGTAGCCATTGGGGTTGAGCGCCGGGATGTTGTTGGACGCGTTGCTCGCCCGATAGAACGCCGCCGTTTCGCCACGACGCTTGCTGTAACCGCCGAAGGTGTAGAACTCGGCTGCATCGTTGAAGGAATATTCGGAGTTGAACTGGAATTTGCCTTCATTGGTGGCCGGCTCGCCCTGACGAAACACGCGCTGACCATAGGTGGTGGAACCCACGCTGCCAGGGCGGAAATCGTCGCCGGCGCGGTTGGTGTAGTCGTTGTCGGCGCCTTCGCCCGAAACGTTGATAAAGCCGTTTTGGCCCAAGGCAAACCCGGTGTTACCGCTGACATTGCGCTGGATGCCGTCACCCTTCTTGTACTCGCCAAATTTGGTCGAGACAGAGCCGCCGTGGTCGTCGTGCTTGAGGATCACGTTGATCACCCCGGCAATCGCGTCCGAGCCATAGCGCGCCGACGCGCCGTCGCGCAGCACTTCGATATGGTCGACCGCCGACAGCGGGATCGCATTCAAATCCGCTGGCGCCGAACCGCGCCCCACGGCCCCGCCCAGGTTGACGAAAGCACTGGTGTGGCGGCGTTTACCGTTGACCAGCACCAACACCTGATCCGGCGACAAACCGCGCAACTGCGCCGGGCGTACCAGTTCGGCACCGTCCACCAGACTGGGGCGCGGGAAGTTGATGGAAGGAATCAGACGCGCCAACACCGCGCCCAGCTCATCGGAGCCGGTGCTGCGCAATGTGTCACCGGAAATGACATCGATGGGCGACAACGAAGCACTGGCGGTGCGCTCTTGGGCACGGGTGCCGGTGACGATCACGGTGTCGAGTTTTGGTGCATCGGCGGCTGTTGCGTCCGCCCAGACCGGATTGAATCCCACAGCAGTCAGCAAATTGGCCGACAAAATAGCTGTGTACGCATGTTTCTTGTAACTCCCCATACCGCTCCCCTGCCATTCAAGCCCGGCAATCAAAAAATCAAAGCTTCAATGCTCTGAGTTCACACGATCGGTCCGGCTGGCGGGCGGTAGCGGTCAGTTACTGGTTATTGACGATAAGGCGGTAGTCCGTTGCCTTATAGCTTAATGAGATTATTCCTACATCTAAAATACCTTAATTGCATAAGCATAGGCGGCCGTGTTTTCAGCGCTGGTTCAGGTCATGCCCAACATAAGCCGCCAAACTGCAGATGTTTAGCGACCCACATTAGCCGCTTCTTCAAACGACTATCGAGGTCGAACCATGAAATACCTTTTTTCCGGTCTGCTGCTTTTGCTGCAAACCACCACTGCTCTGGCTTCCGAGGCCGCCGCCAATGACGACAAAGGTTTCTGGTACGCCCAGACCAGTGTCTACACCAAGCATTTTTCGCCGGACCCAAAGCACAACAACAATCAGGACTTGATCAACCTGGAACGTAACGAGGCGTCGGGGTTGGTGTATGGCGGGGCGACGTTTCGCAACTCGTTCAGCCAGCGCTCTTATTACGTCTACGCCGGCAAGCGTTACGATATTGGCGACTCACCGTTTTATATGAAGGTGACCGCGGGCGCGCTACAGGGCTATCGCGGTAAGTACCGCGACAAAATCCCGCTCAACCGTTATGGCGTTGCACCGGCGATCATTCCGTCTGTGGGGGTTCACTTCGGCCCGGTGGCCAGTGAGTTGGTGTTACTGGGGTTCAATGCGGCGATGCTGACGGCAGGCGTGCGTTTCTAGGAACGCCGCCTACCCATGTGGGAGCTGGCTTGCCTGCGATAGCGGCGGGTCAGCTAACACACCTGCAACTGATACACCGC
>NZ_VBVZ01000415.1 GCF_005863185.1 Pseudomonas edaphica | reverse complement strand
TCACCGTGCTGGTGATCATCAGCATCAGCACCATGAACGGCTGCGCCTGCCACAGTGGCGTCAGCCGGTACACGATCAGCAGCGCGAGCAAGGCCAGGCCGGTGGCAATCGCCAGGTAGCGCGAGCCGTAGCGCATGCCGTTGCCCAGGTTGACCCACACCATCACCGCATACAGTGGCAATGCCGGTTCGCCGCCCACCACCAGCCCGAACGAGGTGCCGGTGTAGTCATGGATCATGCCGAATATCCGCCGCGCCGGGTAATGCCCTGGCCAGCGCGCGATCACCTGGCGCAACGCGATGGAGACCAGCAGGAACGCGACGATATACAGGATCACCGGCAAGTAGGTGTCGACCGACTGGCCCGGCAAAAAGCCCAGCGCGCCGATGTAGACAATGGCGATGGCGGCCACCACGATGCGCAGGTTGGCCTGGTCGAGTTCGGAATTGGTCTCATGACTCATGGGGGACGTCCTTGTGCGGCATTCGGTCTATCCTTTGCGCGCCAGAGGCGTCCCTGTGGCGCGGTGCTAAAGTAGCATGCCAATGCACACCCATGCCCCAGGAAGGAGCACGCCATGACCGGCCGAATCATCATAGCCGACGACCACCCAATGTTTCGCGAAGGCATGTTGCGCACCGTACAGCGCCTGTTGCCCGAGGCCGTGGTGCAAGAGGCCGGCGACCTCGATGCGGTGCAGGCGCTGATCCACGCGTGTGGCGACATCGACATGCTGATCCTCGACCTGCGCTTCCCGGGCCTTACCTGCATGAGCCAACTGGCCGACCTGCGCCAGCAACTGCGGCGCACCACCTTGATCGTGGTGTCGATGGTCGATGACCCGGCGCTGATCGATCAGGTCATGGCCCTGGGCGCCGATGGCTTTATCGGCAAGAACATCAGCCCCGATGAAATCGGCCAGGCCCTGTTGGCGATCCGCGAAGGCGAAGTGCTGGTCAAATTTTCTCCCTCCGGCCTGCTGCCGCTGGGCACCCACACCCTCACCGCGCGCCAGCAGGAAGTGCTGCGCCTGATCGCCCAAGGCAAGACCAACAAGGAAATCGCCAAGGCCCTGGCGATCTCGCCGTTCACCGTGCGCATCCATGTGTCGTCGCTGCTGCGCAGTTTGAAAGTGCCCTCGCGCGCCGCGGCGGCGGTCAAGTATTCCGGGGAGTTCTAGGCGTTTTCATGGCCTGGGCGATGCCCTGGCGGCGGTAGTCCGGCATTACCAGCAGATGGTGCAGGTAACCGTGCCGGCCATGCACCCATGAATACACGACCGGCTGACCGCTTCGGCTATCGCAGCGCAAACCAGGTGGTTTTCAGCTGCGTGTACTTGTCGAATGAGTGCAGCGACAGGTCACGCCCGAACCCGGACTGCTTGCCACCCCCGAACGGCACCGCGACATCCAGGGCGTCGACGGTGTTGACCGACACCGTGCCGACATTCAACGCTCGCGCCACCCGATGCGCGCGATTGAGGCCATCACTCCAGACCGAGGCCGCCAGCCCGTAGACGCTGTCATTGGCTTGCTGTATCGCTTGCTCCTCAGTGTCAAAGGCGCTGATCGCCAACACCGGGCCAAACACTTCATCGCGCGAGAGCTGCATGTCGCCGGTCACCTCAGCAAAAATCGTCGGCTGGATGAAGTTGGAGGAGCCATTCATGCTCACTTGCTCGCCACCCGCCAGCAGCTTGGCGCCCTCGCCCTGGGCCTGATTGATCGCCCTCATGATGCGGGCGGTTTGCTCACTGTCGACAATGGCACCGGCAGCGCTGCCAGGGTCCAGCGGATCACCCGGCATCCAGGCACGCGCCTTGGCAATCACACGCTCGACAAATTCATCATGGATGGAGCGTTGCACATACAGCCGCGAGTTGGCCGAGCACACTTCGCCCTGGTTGAAAAAAATCCCGAAGGCCGCTTTCTCGGCCGCCAGGTCCAGGTCCTGGCAGTCGTCAAACACCAGGTTCGCGCTCTTGCCGCCACACTCCAGCCACACCTGCTTCAAGTTGGACTGCGCCGAGTACTGCATAAAATACTTGCCGACCTGAGTAGAGCCGGTGAACACCAGGCAATCCACGTCAGGGTGCAGCCCCAGCGCCTTGCCGGCACTTTCGCCGAGGCCCGGCACCACATTCAAAACCCCTTCCGGGATACCCGCTTCCAGGGCCAGTTGGGCCAGGCGCAGGGCCGAAAAGGGTGACTGCTCGGCGGGTTTGAGCACCACGCTGTTACCCGCCGCCAACGCCGGTGCGAGCTTCCAGGCCGCCATGTCGAGTGGGAAATTCCACGGCACCACCGCCGCAACGACGCCCAATGCTTCACGGGTGATGGTCGCCAGTGCGTTGTGCGCGGTGGGCGCGACTTGATCGTAAAGCTTGTCCAGCGCCTCGCCGTACCAGGCAAATACATTCGCGGCGCCGGGCACATCAATGTTGTAGGCGTCCATCACCGGCTTGCCCATGTTCAGCGAATCCAGGAGGGCCAGCTCTTCGCGATGGGTCATCAGCAACTCGGAGAGCCTGATCAGGATTTTCTTGCGCTCAACCGGCGACATACGCCGCCAAGGGCCGGTGTCGAAGGCCTGTCGGGCACTGCGCACGGCCAGGTCTACTTCTGCGTCACCACAGGCGGCCACACGCGCCAGCAGCTGGTGGGTGGCAGGGTTGATTGCATCAAAAGTCGCCCCGCTGGCTGCGCTCACGGGCCGACCACCGATCAAGGCGGTGTCGATAAAGGTCTGGCGGGCAACGCGTTGTTGCCAGTAATGAAGGTCGAACACGGTGTACTCCCAATGAAGGTCGATGGACAGGCGAAGGTTTTATTCCGCGATCTGCAGTTCAGGCATCTTCACGCGCAAGCCGCGCGTGATCCCCAGCAAACAAATAAGGCCAACCCCCATCCAGCACAGGCCGATGGTGAAGGACAGGCTCGACAGGCTGGTCCACAGCCAGACCGTGCTGAGGAACCCCAGCGCCGGCAGCGCGGCGTACAGCAGGTAATTACGGGTGCCGCGTAACTGCTGGTCGACCACGTAATGCTTGATCACCGCCAGGTTCACCGCCGAGAACGCGAACAGCGCGCCGAAGCTGATCATGTTGGCCACTGTGTCCAGGGTGATAAACAGCGCAATCAACGAGAACAGACTGACCAGCACAATCGCGGTGGCCGGCACGCGTTTTGTCGTCACCAGCTTGCCGAGCACGCGAGGCAGCGCGCCGTCGCGGCCCATGGCAAACAACACCCGCGACACACTGGCCTGGGAGACCATCGCCGAGGCGAAACAGCCGGCCACATAAGTGGCGGTAAACGCCGTCACCAGCACCTCGCCACCGACCCGGCGCATTACATCCACCGAGGCCGAATCCGGGTCGGCGAAGGTGTTCCATTCCGGGAAGACCATTTGCGCGAAATACGACACCAGCAAAAACAGCAAGCCACCAAACAGCGACACCACCATGATCGCCAGTGGAATGGTGCGACGCGGGTTGGGGGTTTCCTCGGCCATGGTCGACACCGCATCGAAGCCCAGGAACGACAAGCACAGCACCGCCGCACCGGCCATGATCAAGGGTGCGCTGAAGCCTTCATGATGGAATGGCGCCAGCAGCGAAACGGGCGCCGGCTGACCGCTGAGGTTGTGCACCGACAGCGCCACGAACACCACGATGAACACCAACTGGGCCACGATCAGGATCCAGTTGACCCGCGTGATGGACTCGATACCGACCAGGTTCAGCGTGGTTACCAGCGCAATCGAGCCGAGCACCCACACGGCGGTCGGTACAGCGGGGAAGTACTCGGACATGTAGATGCCGATCAGCAGGTAACTGAGCAGCGGCAAAAAGATGTAGTCGAGCAGCAAGGTCCAGCCGGCGATAAAACCGAAGTACGCACCAAACGCCTTGCGCGTATAGGAGTAAACCGAGCCGGAAAACGGATGCGCCTGGACCATGCGACCATAGCTGTAGGCGGTCAGTAGCATGGCCGCCAGAGTCAGCATATAGGCGGTCGGCAAGTGCCCCTTGGTCATCTGCGTGACCAGCCCGTAGGTGGTAAAGACCGCCAGCGGCACCATGTAGGCCAGGCCGAACAGCACCAGCCCGACCAGCCCCAGCGGCTGGCGAAAGCGCCGCGTTGAAGCGGCTTTGGTTGAGGTGTGATGGGAGGGAGTTTCGGCCACGCTTGTTATTGTATTCATGGGTGACTCCTGGAAAGAGGGATGCGGGCCATCGCGGCAGTCGATAACCTCGCTGCCGTTCAAGCCGTGTCTGATGGAGATTGCCCGCCACCCCGCGCCTGAGGGTGGTGGGCAGGTCACTTCAGAGTTTTCCCGCGATCCGTGCGGTGCGGTCTACCGCAATGCGGGTCTTGTCGACCAGCTCATCCAGCTCTGCGCGCGTGGCCACCAGGGCCGGCGCCATGATCATGCGGCCCAGGGTTGAGCGGATGATCACGCCCTCTTCAAAGCCAAAGGTGCGGCACTGCCAGGCCAGGTCGTTTTCGTTGACAAAGCGTTTGCGCGTGGTCTTGTCTTCGACGAACTGCAACGCCCCGAGCAGGCCCGTGCCCTGGATCTCGCCGACCATTGGGTGGTTGCCGAACACGTCGTGCAGCAGTTGCTGCAAGTACGGCCCGGTGTCGTCTTTCACCTGACGCACGATGCCTTCATCGCGCAGCGCCTTGAGGTTGGCCAGCGCCACCGCCGCCGCCACCGGGTGACCGGAATAGGTCAGCCCGTGGGCGAACACACCGCCCTGCTCCACCAGCGCCTCGGCGATACGCTTGCTCAGCACCAGGCCGCCCATCGGCAGGTAGCCCGAGGTCAGGCCCTTGGCGATCGACAAGGTGTCGGGCTCGAAGCCGAAGTGCTGATGGGCGAACCATTCACCGGTACGACCAAACCCACCAATCACCTCATCGGCGCACAGCAGCACATCGTATTGGCGGCAAATGCGCTGGATTTCAGGCCAGTAGCTTTCTGGTGGGAAGATCATGCCGCCCGCACCCTGGAACGGCTCGGCGATAAAACCGGCGACATTTTCGGCGCCCAACTCCAGAATCTTTTCTTCCAGTTGCAGCGCACAACGACGACCAAATTCGGCCGGTGTCAGCTCGCCGCCATGGGCAAACCAATACGGCTCGTCGATGTGCGCGACGTCGGGAATCATGCCGCCCATGTCGTGCATGAACTTCATGCCGCCCAACGCAGAGGCCGCAAGCGTTGACCCGTGATAGCCGTTCCAGCGGCCGATCATGATTTTCTTCTGCGGCTGGCCTACCACTTGCCAGTAACGGCGCACGGTACGGATCAACACCTCATTGGCCTCGGAGCCGGAGTTGGTGTAGATCACATGGCTGTAGTGCCCCGGCAACAGGCTGAAGAGCAGCTCCGACAGCTCGATCACCGCCGGGTGGGTGGTGTGAAAGAACATGTTGTAGTACGCCAGCTGGTCCATCTGCGCGGCGGCGGCGGCAGTCAGGTCGCGGCGGCCATAACCGAGCTGGGTACACCACAGGCC
>NZ_VBVZ01000414.1 GCF_005863185.1 Pseudomonas edaphica | reverse complement strand
GAGGGTTTCGGTGATGCGTGCCGCGTCCTGGCGCATGGCCTCCACGGTGTGGGTGGCGCTGGCGACTTCGCCGATCAAGGCGCTGACACTGGTGGACGCTTCGCCCACCACCACGCGGGAGCGGTCGGCATGCTCGTTGGCGCGCTGGGTGAACGAGGCGGTTTCCGCCGCGTTTTGCGCGACGGTGTCGGCGGTCGAGCTCATTTGCGTGATGGCGGTAACGGTCTGGTCGGTCTCCGAGGCGTGGCGCACCAGGATCTGGTTGGTGTGGGCCGATGTCTGCTGCAGTTGCGCCAGGCTCGACGACATGGCGCCCGTGGCTTGGGTCACTTCACCAATCATGTTCTGCAAGTAGACGATAAAGTGGTTGACCGAATGGCCGATCGCGCCCAGTTCGTCTTCGGCGCGAATGGTGATGCGCCGCGTCAGATCGGCGTCGCCGGCGGACAAGGCATCGATATTGGTCTTCAACGACTTCATGCGCTGCACCAGTTGGCGGATCGCAAAAGCGGCCAGCAGCACCAGCAGCAACACCATGGGGATTTGTATCAGGGCCAGGCTGCCAAGCACGTCATCACGCTGGGCGGTGATCAACGAGGTGGGCAGGGCGGTGGCGAGGAACCACGGCGTGCCCTCGATCGGGCGCAGGTAGAAGGTGCTGGCCACGCCCTGGTTGTCGAACTCGTTACGCACAAGCCCTTGGTCACGATGGGCCAGGGCTTTACTCACTTGGGCGGCAAACGCCGAGGTGCTGGCCAGTTCGCTGATGTTCTTCAACACCACCGGGCCGCTGATGCGCGAACTGTTGCTGATGATCTTGCCGTCGCCTTCAACGATCAGCATCTGGCCGCCGATGTCTTTTTCCTTGCTGGCCACCAGCTCATTGAAGAACCCCAGGGTTACGTCAATGGTGGCCACGCCATAGGCTGCGCCATCGCGCTGAATGGCCATGGCACAGTTGGTGCGTGGCTCCTGGCTGGCGTCGTCCTTGTAGGCGGCGGCCCAGGCGCACTGGCCGCGCGGCGAGGCGAGGCCGCCTTTGTACCAGCTCTGGTCGTAGTAGTTGGGCGCAGCGTCGCTGTTCCAGAACGTGTTGACCGCCAGTTTGCCTGACGCATCACGGTGCCAGAAGGTGCTGAACTTGTTGCGCCCTGGGGCGCGCTGGTTGGGCAGTGGCCAGATACCGCCGCCGAAGACTTTCAGCTCGCCATACTGGTCCACCAGGCCGGGCAGCACCTTGTCGATGGCATCGCTGTCGAGCAGGGGAATGGTTTGGGTGATGCTGCGTTGTTGGGCTTGAACCTTGTTCAGTTCGCCCTGGATGCGCTCAGCCACTTCGGCGACGCGGTTGAGCACCACCTGTTCTTCGGTATGGCGCAGCGTGGGGGCCACCAACTGGCCGATACCGACGACGGTCAACACCAATATCAGCAGGACGAACAGCACCAGAAACAAGGTGTAGCGGGTTTGGATGGAGCGCAGAGGGGGCATGGGATCGTCCTTACGAAGCGTTATTATCGACGCGGCTTTGTTAGAGCTTCGTAGGGCTATCGGCTTGGAGAGAAGGAGCTTTAGGTACGATGGTGCAAAGTGAGTGGGCAACGGTGACCTTGCCGGTGTTCGCCACTGCAAGGTCACCCCTTGAGCTGACCTTATTGGCCAGTGGTGCTCGGTTTCACCTCAGTGAAAGCCGAGCCTTGCGTGGTGTCGAAGTGATCATTGGCGCCAGCGAAAATACGGTCCTTGCTCCGATTATTCCGAATGCGGTCATTACCTTCGCCGGTGAAGAACGACGTACGGTCATGCCCCACCAATTCGTCGTCGCCGCCTTCTCCGTGCAGGTAGTTGTCCCCACTCCCACCCAAGAGCGTGTCGTCGCCGGGACCACCATTGAGAAGGTTCCATTTATGCGCGCTGCTGAACCCGGCCTGGAGGTGGTCGTCGCCAGCCTCGCCGAACAGAATGGTAGGGCCGCTGCCGCCGTACAGCCTGTCGTTGCCGTCGCCACCTTGTGCAACGCCAAAGCCACTGCCCAAGCGCAGCGTATCGTTGCCGTCTTGCCCAAGGAGTCCGGTCGGGCCTGCGCCGGCCTGGAGTCTGTCGTCGCCATCACCCCCCTCAATTAACACGTAATGCTTGACGTCATCCTCGACGATGACTGTGTCATTACCGCCATTGGTCTTGATCAACAGGTTGTTGTTCAAGCTTTGTTGGGGTGGGATATCGACCACATACGACTGTCCGTTGACGATGAACTGCAACTTGTCACCTGGCCAGCTGCGCACGCGAATGATGTCGTCGTCGTTACCGGTTTCCACCTTAAGTTGATTGGCAACAATCTTAGGTTTACCGGGGTACGCCGTGCTCCAGGTGATTTCGCGGCTAAAGGTCACATCGCCTTTTTGGAGCAGTATGTGTGTCCTGACGTCTCGCGCGCCCGGTGACAGGTCGGCGGGTGGATCATAGGGTGAAGGTTTGGGCTTGACCGGCTCGACGCTTGGCACAAGGTGACGCGCGGTTGCTGGGGCGTAAGCGTAGGGAGAGAGCATGGTGATGTCCTTCTCGATAACCAAGGTATAAACCTGACCGCATGTCAGGGCTCCTCTTACGTGGGCGATCGATGCAAGAGCGTTCCTGGCAACCGCGCAGAGCTTGCGACTGGATATGTCGTTCGTCCGGTGATGATCGGCCGTAGAGGGTCAGACCAGGTAGCGCTTGCGCAAAGGCCGGTCCATTTCACGACTGCAGGTATAAACAGGAAGCCTCTCACATCGCCTAAAACGGTCGGATCGCAATACACCACCGCCGCGTCGGCACGTGAGTCGGGCCTGTTGTGTGGTGCGTTCTCATGCGATTTCCAGCTTTCCTGTTTGCTAATTCCGCCATTGACCTTTGCGATAAGCCCCAGGCTGCTGGCCGGTGGTCTTGTAGAACGCCCGAGTAAACGCTGCCACCGACTGATAACCCACCGCCAGTGACACATCGGCCACGGTCATGTCTTCTTTGAACAAGCGGCAGGCATGGCGCATGCGCATCATCAACAGCACCTGCCCCGGCGATTGCCCGCACAGCTCGCTGAAACGCTTGAAAAATGCCGAGCGCGACAAACCGGTGCAGGCTGCCATGCTTTCCAGGGTCCATGGGTCTGCCGGTCGGGCGATCAATTGCTCGAGCAACTCGGCGAATGCCGGTTGTCGGCCCAGTACCGCCAGACCGCCCAGTTCGCTGTTATCGATGACTTGCTGACGCAGCACATACAGAAACAATAAATGGCACAAACGCTCGAGCAATGCCGAGGAGGGCGCCGGGACGCGCTCGCACTCTTGCAGGATCAATTCGAACAGATTACGCGCGGCAGTAAGCGATGGGTCGCCGGCGCGCAGGATGATCCAGGCGGGCAAGCCGTCGACGATCATCGCCGACAAACCGGAATGGAAGTGAAAAAAACCGCAGACCAGGCCGACGCCATCTTCGGCGTTGCTGTCCAGCGCCAGCATCGGTCGGCGCGGGCATTCCTGCGCTGCCGCGGCCGTGGCCTCGCCAGACAGCCGATACTCGAGGTCACGCAGCAGAAACACCGCATCACCATTATTCAGGTGATGGGGAAGGGGTTCGCCGTCAATATGCAACCAGCATTGGCCCTGCACAATCAGGTGGAAACTCGCGCTGGCCAGCCCATGGGTGCTGGCATGCCACGCGCCGCAATAGCGGCCGACATGGAACAGGCTGGTGTTGAGTTCGAGGCTGTCTAATAACCAATCAACGAGCGCACTGGACGAATTCATCTAACGGAAAGACTCTAGAGCAAGTAATCGCTACTTTAGCCTATTGAGGCGTTTTTTTATAACCAACAGACTTAGGCGATGAACCCATCAGGAGACCACTCCATGTCCCGTGTACCGTTGCTCACCCCCGAAACCGCTCCGGAAGCGGCCAAGCCCTTCCTGGAAAATGCGCTCAAAGGCTCGGGTTTCATTCCCAACCTGCTCGCCGTGTTGGCCAATGCACCGGCGGCGCTGGAAACCTACATCACCGTGTCCGGGCTCAACGCCAAGTCTGAGCTGAGCCTGGCCGACCGCGAAGTGGTACAGCTGATTGCCGCCACCACCCACGGCTGCGATTGCTGCGTGGCCGGCCATACCGCCGTGGCGCGCAATAAAGCCAAGCTGCCCGAAGACGTGATTGACGCCCTGCGCCAGCGCGGTGAATTGCCCAACGCCCGTTATGAGACACTCGCCGCGTTCACCCGCGAAGTGATCGCCACCCGTGGCGATGTCAGCGACGCGGGTTTTGAAGCGTTCCGCGCCGCCGGTTATACCGAGGGCCAGGCGCTGGAAGTTATTTTGGGCGTCAGCCTGGCAACCCTGTGCAACTTCGCTAACGTGTTTGCCCGTACCCCGCTGAACCCGGAGCTGGCGCAATACCGTTGGGAAAAACCGGCAAGCTGAATCGGCGATGGTCCACCTGCTGTAAAAAGGAGAAACGAATGCTTGACCCTATCTTGAGCCGTTGGCTCGATGTTCAAGCGCAGGCCCTGGATGTGGGCAGTTGCGATCCACAGGAAGTGCTGCCAAGGCTGGCAGAGTCGAATGTATTAAGCATTGGCGTGCCCAAGGCGCTGGGCGGCTTGGGCGGTGATGTGACGGGCGCGGTGGAAGCCATTGCCAACGTGGCCAGCCATTCCCTGGCGGCGGCGTTTGTGTGCTGGGGCCAGCGCTCTTTTATCGAATATTTGTTGCAGAGCCCGAATGAGCGGCTGCGCGAACACCTGTTGCCGGACCTGCTCAGCGGCAAGCTGGCCGGGGCGACCGGGCTGTCGAACGCGATGAAATTTTTGTCCGGCATCGAGACCCTGCAAATCAGCGCGGAGCCGACCGAAGACTGTTGGACCCTTAATGGCCGCCTGCACTGGGTGACCAACCTGCGCAAGACCGGTTTTGTTGCGGCGGCGGCGATTGAGCATGCCGGCGGCGGCGCGCCGTTTATTCTGGCCATCCCGGATTCGGTCGCAGGGCTGCAGCGTTCGCGTGACCTGGAACTGATGGGCCTGCAATCGAGCAATACCGCGGCCCTGGGCCTGGAAGGCGTGGAGCTGAGCCGCGACTGGTTGCTGCATGAAGATGCACGCAAGTTTCTGCCGGCGGTGCGCCCGGCGTTCCTGGGTTTGCAGTGCGGCATGTCCATTGGCCTGGCGAGGCGCTCACTGGCGGAAGTGGCCAACCATTTGGGCTCCTCACGCACGGTGTTGCGTGACGAGCTGGAAGCCTTGCGAGCGACCCTCGATCACCTGGTCACAGAACTTAAAGGCGGCCTGTTGGCCGGTCGTTTTGCCGTCGAGCCGGTGCCCTTGTTCAAACTGCGCATCGCCCTGGCCGAAACCGCCGCCAGCGCGGTGCAGCTGGAACTGCAAGCCAGTGGTGGCAAGGCCTACCTCACAGCCCATGGCAGTGGCTTTGCACGGCGCTGGCGCGAGTCGGCCTTTGTGCCGATCGTGACGCCAAGCCTGGTGCAGCTGCGCACCGAGCTGCACCGTCAGGC
>NZ_VBVZ01000413.1 GCF_005863185.1 Pseudomonas edaphica | reverse complement strand
CTGCATCGCAGGCAAGCCAGCTCCCACATTGGAATTGGGTTTTAGACTTCTGGCAGGGTTGAACCGCCATCCACCACTAAGGTCTGGCCAGTGATGTAGCCCGCCAGATCCGAAGCCAGAAACACCATCGCCCCAGCAATATCCTGCGCCGAACCCAGGCGCCCCAACGGCACGCGCCCGGCAATGCTGTCATTCAACGCAGCATCACCCAGGTTCCCCATCGCTGGCGTAGCGATCATCCCCGGCTCCACACCATTGACCCGCACATTCAACGACGCCAATTCCAACGCCGCATTGCGGATAAAACCATTGACCCCGGCTTTCGACGCCGCATAGTGAGTGAGCCCCGGATAACCTACCCGATTGCCAGTGACTGAAGACGTCACCAGTACGCAACCACGGCCTTGCTCACGAAACATCGGCAACGCCGCCTGAGTCAGCCAGAACAACGCCGACAGGTTCACCGCCAAGGTGCGCTGCAGAATCTCTGGGGTAATGTCGTCAAACGCCGTCAACGGAAAATACCCGGCGTTGTGCACCAGCACATCCACCCGTGCCAGCCCCTGAACGCAAGCAAACACCGCGTCCGACTCCGCCAGGTCAACTCCGACGGCGTCCACGCGAAAACCCTGTGCACACAGCTCAGCGGCCACAGCCTGGGCCTGTGCCAACATCCGATCGGCAATCACCACCTGCGCGCCACGTTGGGCAAACGCGTCGACAATGCCCAATCCAATGCCCTGGGCGCCGCCAGTTACCAGCACCACTTGCCCGCGGAAATCCAGGTCACGGCGCATGGCTGGCCTCCAGGCGCGTGAACGCCAAGGTCGGCACATCAACAATGCTTGAACCGCCGTCGGCCACTATCGTCGCCCCGGTGATGATCGATGCATCGCTGGACGCCAGGAAGCGGCAGACCTTGGCAATTTCCTCGGGCTGGGCGGCCCGACGCAGTGGCACGTCGGCGCAAACTCGTGCATAGGCCTGCTGCAAGGTATCGCCATAGGCGTCCATCAAGGGCTGCATTTCCGCATCGGCCATGGGCGTTTTTACCCAGCCGGGGCACACGGCATTCACCCGCACACCGTGAGGCCCGTAATCGCGCGCGAGCGAGCGGTTTAGCCCCAGTAGCGCATGCTTGGCGGTGGTGTAGCCGCAGACTTCCGGCCCCGCCGCCAAGGAGGCGATGGAGCCGATCAGTACGATGTTGCCCGCACTTGCCTGCAACAACGGCAAGCAGGCACGGGCGCTGTAGAACGCGCTGTCGAGGTTGCTGCGCAGGGCGCCTTCCCAGGTGGCGGAGCTGGTCTGGGTGGCGCTGCCCAAGCCATGGCCACCGGCGCAGGCCAGCAGCACATCGAGGCGCCCGTAGTGCTCATGGATCAGCCGGATAAACCCGTCCCAGGTGCCAGGACAGGCGGCATCGCCCACCAGGATCAAGCCGCCGGTGTCGCGCGCCACCTGTTCCAAGGGTTCACGGCGCCGCCCGATCAACACCAGCTGCGCACCTTGCTCGGCATACAGGCGCGCGCAGGCGGCGCCGATGCCGGTGCCGGCCCCGGTGATCACCACCGTGCGCGGCTCAGTCACGGGGGTACTCCGTGCGGTTAAGCACCTGGCAATACGAGCTGATCGGGAAGTTCGACAGCGCATCGAACGACGCCCCGGCATAGCCGAAGATCTTGCCGTCGCTGCGGTGCTGTTGCAGGTCGATCAACACCAGTCCGAGGGTGGGCACAATCTTCTCCTGCCACACAAACAGGTACAACTGCTCGGCGATCTTGTAGTAATGGCAGCGGTCGATGTCGCACAGGCCTTGCTCCACGCCCTTCAAGCATTGCCAGGCGTAGAAGCGCTCATTGAGGTAGATGTGCTCGTAGACCTCACTGGGGCTGTAGCGATATTGGTTACGCAGGCCCACCAGCTCATCGGTTGGCGCGTGCTTCCAGTGGCCGTCCTGCCACGGGCGGTCGAGGCTGCCGTGCAGGAAGTCGACCTGCACCGAGGTCAGCGGTTTGCCGGCCAGGGCTCGGTGGTAGAGACCTTCGTGGGTCTCTGCCGGGTCCGGCATACGCCCGATCACGGCAGTAAAGGACGCATTCGGCGTATCCAGCACCAGGCTGATCGACCAGCTTTGGCCAGCCTCATGCTTGATGAAGTCGACCAGGTACAGGCCCGCTCGAATCGAGGTGGCGCGGTAGGCTGCGCTGCCGCTGGAATGACCGTCGGCGGCGTGCCAATTAAGGCGCTCCGGCGCGAAACGGTGCTCGATCTGCCAGCCATTTTCAAAGTGCAGGGTGAAGGTCTTGCCGGCCAGCTCGGCCAGGTTCGGCAGTATAAAGGCTTGGGGAGCGAAACCGTCGGCCAGGGCGCCCACGGTGATCCAGTCTGGGGAACTCGTCATGGGAGGCCTCCTCAGGCAACGGCGAAGTAGTGTTTGACGAAATGCTCGCTGACCACTTCCCACAGCACGGGCGTGCCCTTGGTCACGAACCAGCTGTCGCCGGCCTTGAAACGCGTCGATTGACCGGTGGATTCGTCGGTCAGCACTACTTCGCCGCTGACCACCGTGGCCTGCTCGGCAAACGGGTAGACCATGCGGAACTTGCCCTGGGTCGTGCCAAAATATGCGCTGCTGACCGGGTCGGTGGGCGCGCCGAAGGTCATCTTGCCGAAGGCTCGCACTTCGCCTGCAAGGATCTCGGAGCCGAGGTCGGCCACGGTGCCCCAGGCATCGAGTTCAGACAGCTGGACGTTGTGCTTGATGGTGGTAAGGGTCATGGCAGTTGCTCCTGATGAGTAAAAAGGGGGTTAGCGGCGCCCGTTCCAGTAGCCGGAAAGTTGGTGCCAGGATTTGCCCGCCGTTAGCAACAGAGGGCGGATCGCGTCCTTGCCGATGATGGTCGGGCGGTGAATCGAACTGACCAGGTCATAGCGTGCCGAGCCTTCGCTCATACCTTCGGCCAGGACCTTGCAGATGATGTGGCTGGGGGTCCCGGCAAGGTGCCTATCTGTGGGAACAGATTGGGGCTGCACGCCATCGGGCCGCCCCAGGCCAGATCAATTTTCACGTCCTTGAGGTAAGGGAAAATCTTCAGCATCAGGTTGCGGTTCCAGGCCTTGAGGTCACCGGGGATATGCTCGACCAAGGGTGTCGCGGCGCCGAACAGCAGGCGGTTTTCATTGGTCACGCGGTAGTAGTCGATCACTGGGCGAATATCGCTGTAGGCCCCGCGGATCGGGCTGATGCGCTGGATCAGCTCTTCTGACAACGGCTCGGTCATCATCTGGAACGCGTAAGTGTTGATGGTCGAGCGGTGCAGCTCGGGTTCGAGCTTGTTGAGGAAGCTGTCGCAGGCCCACAGCAACTTGCTCGCGCGCACCGAACCACGCCCGGTGCGCACGGTGATGCGCTCGCCATAGCTGACGTCCAGGGCCGGGCTGTTCTCGAAAATCCGCACACCGTGGCCCGCCAGCGCCGTGGCCTCGCCCAGCAGCAGGTTGAGCGAATGCACATGCCCGCCGCCCATGTGCAATAGGGCGCTGGTGTAGGCGTTGGAACCGATGATCTGCTGCACGTCGGAGCCACCCAGGAAGCGAATCTCGTGCTGGCTGTTGATTGACTTGAAGTCTTTCTCCCAGGCGCGCAGGGTTTTTTCCTGGCGGGCGTTGAAGCCCATGTAGCCGTAGCCGTGGCAGAAGTCCGCGTCGATGTTGTACTTGGCAATGCGGTTCTTGATGATGTCGGCGCCCAGGTCGCTGATCTCGAAGACCTGTCGCAGGCCGTCTTCGCCCACATCCTTCTTGATCTTCTCCAGGTCATGGCCGATGCCCGCCATGATCTGCCCGCCATTGCGGCCGGTGCCGCCAAAGCCCAGGTAGCGCGCCTCCAGCACAACAATGTTGGTGATACCTTTTTCCGCCAGTTCAAGGGCGGTATTGATGCCGGAGAAACCGCCGCCGATCACCACGACGTCGGCGTCGATATCCTGTTCCAGCGTGGGAAAGCCGAGGTTGTACTTCTTGGTTGCGGTGTAATACGTGGGGGTTTCAATGTTGATCATGGCGCAGCCTGAAAAGGTGAAGGAAGGCTCTAAAGCGGATGCCTCCATTAGGTACCCTGGCGGGATGGAAGTCTTGACCCTGCGTGCCCAGGCTTTTGATTCAGCGCGCCACGGGCAGCTGTTGCCAACAAGTTATAGCGCGCTGGGCGACCGGGAATGCTAGAGTTTCGTTAAATTATTAACTAAATAACCCGTGACCCTGATCCCTATGTCCAAACCTCGACAATCCTTGACGCTGGCGCTGCTGCAAGCCCGCGAAGCCGCCATGAGTTTTTTCCGCCCATCCCTGAATGAACACGGGCTGACCGAACAGCAATGGCGGATCATCCGCATCCTCGAACAGTACGGTGAGCTGGAGATTTACCAGCTGGCGGAACTGGCCTGCATCCTTAAACCCAGCATGACCGGCGTGCTGGTGCGCATGGAAAACGCCGGCATGGTGCACCGCCGCAAGGCCGAGCAAGACCAGCGCCGTGTACTGGTGACCCTGGCCGACAAGGGCAAGGCGAGCTTTGAGTCGATGAGCCAGTGCATGGAGGCCAACTACCAGCGTTTGCAGGATCAGTTTGGTGCAGACAAGTTTGAGGCGCTGCTGGGGCTGCTGGATGAGCTGAAGAACATCAAGCGCTGAATCACCACACATCCAAATGTGGGAGCTGGCTTGCCTGCGATGCGGACACCTCGGTATGCCTGGTAAACCGAGTTGATGCTATCGCGGGCAAGCCAGCTCCCACAGGTGTCTCAGTACACACTGCCTGTGTGGTTGGCAGTGGGAGCGCCGTTGAATTTCCCCGCCAACGCCTGCAACCCACGCATCAACACGGTGGTATCCACGCCCACCGCTACAAACGTCGCTCCCAGCTCGATATAACGCCGCGCCAAACCCTCATCGGCACTGAGAATCCCCGCCGCCTTGCCCGCCTGCACAATGCGCTTGATCGCATCTTCTATTGCTGCCTGCACGTCAACGTGCCCCGGATTACCGCGATGCCCCATCGACGCACTCAAATCCGCCGGGCCGATAAACACACCGTCCACGCCGTCGACCGCCGCAATCGCATCCAGATTGGCCAGGCCTTCAAGGCTCTCAATTTGTACCAACAGGCACATCTGCTCATCGGCCTGGTCGAGGTAACAGGCAATGCTGTTCCAGCGCGACGCCCGCGCCAACGCACTGCCAACCCCGCGAATGCCCTGTGGCGGGTAGCGCATGGCGCGCACCAGTTCGCGGGCCTGGGCGGCACTTTCCACCATCGGCACCAGCAAGGTCTGGGCGCCGATATCCAGCAGTTGCTTGATCAGCGCGCTGTCGCCGATGACCGGGCGAATCAGCGCCTGGCTGGGGTAGGGTGCGATGGCCTGCAATTGGCCGAGCATGCTGTGCAGCTGATTGGGCGCGTGTTCGCCGTCGATCAGCAGCCAGTCGAAACCGGCGTTGGCAGCCAGTTCGGCGCAGTAGGCATCGGCGAGGCCGAGCCACAGGCCGATCTGCACC